>JAXDMF010000201.1:0-7931 GCA_034666205.1 Gemmatimonadales bacterium | reverse complement strand
GGTCGGCTGCAGCTCGCTAGAACTACTAACCACGGAAGACATGGTGCAGCAAACCTCCGCTGCTTCCGTGCCGCTTCCGTGTCTTCCGTGGTTCGCAGTTGCTTTGTTTAACACTTTGGGAAGGCACATAGGTGCAAATCGGCGTAGATAGCTTCGCGGCGGCGTTCGACGAGACCAGCCAGGCGGTCAACCCGTCGGACCGTCTGCGCGACCTGATCGAACAGATCGAGCACGCCGATCAGGTCGGTTTGGACGTATTTGGAATCGGGGAACACCACCGCCGGGAGTTTCTCGATTCCGCTCCCACGGTCATTCTGGGAGCGGCGGCGGCACGAACCCAGCGCATCCGTCTCACGAGTGCCGTTACGGTCCTGAGCGCAGCCGACCCGGTGCGGGTCTTTCAGGAGTTCGCCACCCTCGATCTGCTGTCGCAAGGCCGGGCGGAGATGGTGGTGGGCCGGGGTTCGTCCATCGAGGCCTTTCCGCTGTTCGGCTTCCGCATGGAAGACTACGACTCGCTCTTTGCCGAGAAGCTCGATCTGCTGCTGAAGATCCGGGAGAACGAGCAGCTCCACTGGTCCGGTAAGTACCGGCCCGCCCTGACCGGCCAGGGCATCTACCCGAGGCCGCTGCAGAATCCTTTGCCGATCTGGCTCGGCGTCGGCGGGACCCCGCAATCGTTCGCTCGCGCGGGCGCACTCGGACTTCCTCTCATGGTTGCCATCATCGGCGGTGAATTCCGGCGCTTCCGGCCCCTCGTCGATCTCTACTGGGAGGCCGGCCGGCGAGCCGGGCACTCACTCGATCGATTGAAGGTCGGAGTGCACGCCCTGGGCTATGTCGCCGCGACGTCGCGAGCGGCGGCCGACGACTTCTTTCCCGGCTACGCCCGTGCGTTCACTGATATCGGGAAGGAGCGCGGATGGCCGCCCGTCACCCGTGCCCAGTTCGAGGCTCAGCTCAGGCCGGAGGGCGCCCTGCTGGTCGGGAACGCCGCCGACGTGATCGAGAAGATCGGTCGATACAATGAGGCGCTGGGCGGCATTTCCCGCATCACCTTCATGATGAACGCCGCCTCCTTACCGCACCAGCAGCTTATGCAAGCCATCGAACTGATCGGCACCCGTGTCGTGCCTGCCTTGAGCGGGAAGGACGGGAAGGGCGGGAAGGTGGAGGGCGGGAAGGTGAGATTGGGATGAAAGCGGCAAGAGCTCCTGCTTGACAGCCCGTCCTTCCCGTCCTTCCCGTCCTTCCCTAACACCCTTGCCGACCCGCCTGCCGGGCGGAATATTCTCCCAGCCCTGATAGGCTCTCCCCATCTATCTCGACTTCCCGGGCGCGGGGTCCAGACCGCTCCCGATCGCACGTCGCCCCCAACCCCGTGAGGTGAGCGATGGCCCCGACCGAACTGAACAGGGAACAGCAGATCCAGCAGGACGTGAACGACCTGCACCGGCTGGGCTATGCCCAGCAGTTGTTCCGGCAGATGGGCGGATTCTCCAACTTCGCCATCTCCTTCTCCATCATTTCGATCCTGACGGGCGCCATCCTGCTCTACGGCTACGGTCTCAAGTTCGCCGGGCCCATGATCAACACCGTCGGCTGGCCGCTGATCAGCCTGCTCACGCTCTGCGTCGCGGCGTCGATGGCGGAGCTGGCGTCAGCGTACCCCACGGCGGGAGGGCTGTACTTCTGGGCCTACCGGCTGGGCGGCCGGGGCTGGGCGTGGAGTACCGCCTGGCTCAATATGATCGGCCAGATCACCATTACGGCCGGCATCAACGTCGCCGCCTCGATCTACATCATCGGGGCTATCACTCGCATCTTCAACGTCCCAGCGGACGCCGCGGTCCCGATCTTCGGGTCCACCACGAGCTGGTACTTCCAGATCTTCGTGATGGTGCTGATCATGATTCCCCAGGTGCTCATCAACATCCAGGGCATCCGGCTCACCGCCAGACTCAACGATTTCAGTGTCTACTGGCACATCATCGGCGTCGCCGTGATCGTGGCACTCCTGGTCTTTCTCGGCCAGCACCACAACAGCCTGAGCTTCATGTTCTCCAGCTCTACCAGCGTGAACCCGCTCGACGCCTCGTCGGCCGACCTGGGCAAGGGCGTGCCGGAGCCGGCGCTGGTGTTCGGTAACTTCAAGTTTGCGTCGCCACTTTTCGCGCTGGTCCCGGGCCTGACGGACCTCTACCGGGCTGCGCCGTTCCTGCTGTGCTTCCTGCTGGCGACCCTCCAGGCGCAGTGGACCTACACCGGCTATGACGCGTCGGCGCACGTGGCGGAAGAGACGGTCATGGCGCGGCTCAACTCTGCCTGGGGCGTCTTCCTCTCGGTGGCGGTGTCGGCTGTGGTAGGGTACATCGTACTGCTGGCGCTGACCTGGTCGATCCCGGAAGGGAAGGTGGCCGAGACCGCGGCCGACGCCTACCCGGTGCTGTATATCGTCTACAACAACCTGTCGACCTTCTTTGCCAACGTGGTGGCTGTCATCATCGGCGTGGCGATGTGGCTCTGCGGCCTCGCCTCCATCACGTCGATGGGGCGGATGTGGTACGCGTTCGCCCGCGACGACGGGATGCCGGGCTCGGGGCTCATCAAGCAGGTGAGCCCGAAATACCGGACTCCGGTCTGGTCGATCGTCATCACCAGCGTGCTCGCGGTACTGATCTGCATCTACGCGGCTGCGTTCTTCGTGGTGACGTCGATCAGCACCATCACGCTCTACCTGGCGTACATGTTCCCGATCTACCTCAACTGGCGGAACAAGCGCCGGGGCCAGGGGGAATTCACCACCCGCGAGACGGCGCCGTGGAGCATGGGCAAGTGGGGGCCGCTGGTGAACGTGATCGCGATCGTATGGGTGCTGATCATTTCGGTGATCTTCAGCCTGCCGCCGAACGAGCTGGTGCTGTGGACCATGCTGGGCCTTGGGATCGTGCTGGTCCTCTATTGGCAGCTGTCGGCCAAGAAGGGCTTTGTCGGTCCCACCAAGACCGACGAGGCTGCGCTCCGCAAACTCGAGGCGGCGTTCGCGCCCGGGGCGGCCGGCTAGACCAGCGCATGCAGCCTCTGCTCATTGGGGACCGGCGCCCAACTGGCGCCGGCACGATCAGTGTCACCGAACCTGCCCTGGGCCGGCCGATGGCCGAGGTGGCGTCGGCCGGACCCGGGGAGTTGGACGCGGCGGTAGCTGCGGCAAATCGGGCGTTTCCCGACTGGTCGGGCAAGACCGCCGTGGCGCGGGCGGAGATCCTGTTTCGCTTTTCGGACGTGGTGCGGGCCCACGTGGAGGAGCTGGCGACGCTCGAGGCCCGCAACGTCGGCAAGCCCATCGGCGACGCGCGCTGGGAGGCCAACCACGTCGCCGACACGCTGCGGTATTACGCCGGGGCGGCCGACAAGTTCTTTGGGGAAACGATACAGACCGCCAAGGCCGGTCTCGATATCACGCTGCGCCAGCCGCTCGGTGTGGTGGGATTGATCGTGCCCTGGAACTTCCCCATGGTCATCGCCACCTGGAAACTCGGACCCGCCCTGGCCTGCGGCAACACCGTCGTTCTCAAGCCGGCCAGCCTGACGCCGCTCAGCGCGATCCGCCTGGGCGAGCTGGGCCTCGAGGCGGGGCTTCCGCCGGGGGTGCTGAACGTGGTCCCCGGTCCGGGGGCCAAGATCGGGCAGCAGATGTCGGCTCATCCCGACGTCGCCAAGATCGCATTCACCGGAGAGACCGAGACCGGCCGGCGGATCATGGCCACCGCCGCCGAGACCATCAAGCGGGTATCGCTCGAGCTGGGCGGCAAGTCGCCCAACATCATCTTTGCCGACGTGGACATCGACGAGGCCGCCAAGCACGCCTGCGCCTCGGTGTTCGCCAACGCGGGCCAGGACTGCTGCGCCCGGGCCCGGGTGATCGTCGAGCGCAAGGTGTACTCGAAGCTGGTCGAGGCCATGGCCGCCGTCGCCAACACCATGCGGGTGGGAAACCCGCTGGACGATAAAACCGAGATGGGGCCCGTCATCTCCGCCAGCCAGCGCGAGCGCACCGAGAGCTACGTCGCCCTGGGCAGGCAGGAGGGCGCGCGCCACGTCTGTGGCGGGGAGCGGCTCGAGGGCGACGGCTATTTCCTTCGGCCGGCGATCTTCGCCGACGCCCGGCCCGGCATGCGGATCGTGGATGAGGAGATCTTCGGGCCGATGGTCGTAGTCATTCCGTTCGACACCGACGCCGAGGCGATCGCCATCGCCCACGACTCGATCTACGGCCTGTCAGGCTCGCTGTGGACCAACGATCTCAAGCGGGCTCTCCGGGTCGCCCGCGCGGTGCGCACCGGGGTCTTGTCGGTCAACTCCTCGTCCAGCGTTCACCTGCAAGCCCCGTTTGGTGGGTTCAAGCAGTCGGGCCTGGGACGCGAGCTGGGGATGCATGCGATGGAGCATTATACCGAGCTGAAGAACATCTATTTCGAGACGAACTAGAGAGGTACTCCCCCCGTGAAGACGATCTCTCTTGCCGAGCTGGAGCAGATGACGAAGACCGGCAGCGTGGATACCGTGCTGACCGTGTTCCCTGATCAGCAGGGCAGGTTGGCCGGGAAGCGTTACACGGCTCGCACGTTTCTGAGCCAGGCCCGTGAGGGATGGGAGGGGTGTGACTACCTCCTCGGCTGCGATCTCGAGAACGAGCCGCTCCCGGGGTATAGCTCGTTCTCGTGGGAGCTGGGCTACGGCGACTTCATGGTCCGCCCCGATCTCGGCACTCTGGTCCTGATTCCGTGGCTCGACCGGACCGCCATGGTCCTGGGCGACATCGAGGGAAAGGACCACCAACCGCTCCCGATGGCGCCCCGTCAGATCCTGCAGGCGCAGGTGCGCCGCGCCGAGAAGATGGGTCTCACGATCCGCATTGCATCCGAACTGGAGTTTTACGTATTCAACGACAGCTACGAACAAGCTGGCGCCCGGCGCTACCAGGACCTGGACACGAGCGGCAAGTACATCCAGGACTATCACATTCTGCAGACCACCAAGGAAGAGAAGCTGATGCAGCCGCTGCGCCGGTATTTGGACGCGCTCGGCTTCGAGGTGGAGAACTCGAAGGGCGAATGGGGGCCGGGCCAGGAGGAGCTCAACCTCGGCCACGAGGAGCCGGTGGAGATGGCCGACCGGCACAGCATCTTCAAGCACGGCGTGAAGGAAGTGGCCGCCCTGATGGGAATGTCGGTGACTTTCATGGCCAAGTGGAACACCAATTTCGCCGGCAACTCCTGCCATCTGCACAGCTCGATCTGGGACAAGAAGACCGGCGCCCCGCTCGGTTGGGACCCGAAGGGACCGGCTCACATGTCGGCCAAGCTGGCTGCGTGGACCGCGGGGCAGCTGGAGCTGGGACGGGAGCTGAGCGTATTCTATGCGCCGTACGTGAACAGCTACCGTCGCTACCAGGCCGGCTCGTTCGCGCCGACCCGCCTGGTGGCGGGCGTGGACAATCGGACCTGCGGCATCAGGATCCTGGGCCACTCGGCCAAGGCGATCCGGGTGGAGAACCGCTCTCCTGGCGCCGATGCCAACCCGTACCTGGCGTTTGCCGCCACGATCGCGGCCGGTCTGCACGGGATCGAGCAGGGCCTCAAGTTCGAGGGACTCTACACCGGCAACGCCTACGCCGATCCTTCGGTGCGCCAGGTACCCATGACGCTGTACGAGGCTGTCGAGCTGTTTGCGGGCTCGAAGGCCGCACGAGCCGCCTTCGGCGATGTGGTGGTAGATCACTACGTGAACACCGCCCGGCAGGAGCAAGGGGTCTACGATCGGCGGGTGACGGATCTGGATCTGCAACGGAACTTTGAGCGGGCGTGATGCGTCCGAGGTACTTCTAATGGCTCGTCTCGAAGGTAAAGTGGCGGTCATCACCGGTTCCGGCGGTGGACTCGGCGCCGAGGCCGCCCGGCTGTTTGCTCGCGAGGGCTGCGCGGTTGTGGTGAGCGACATGGAAACGACCGCCGGCGAGCGCGTCGTGGGAGAGATCAAGGGTGGAGGCGGCAAGGCGGTGTTCATCCCGGTTGACGTCCGCTCCACCGCCCAGGTCGAGGCCCTCTACGCCGGCGCCCGGAAGGCCTTCGGCAAGGTCAACGTGCTCTACAACAACGCCGGAATCTCGCCGGGTGACGACGACGGCGTGGTGAACACCCCGGACGAGATCTGGGATCTGGTTCTCGACATCAATGTGAAGGGTGTGGCCCGCTGTTGCCGGGCCGGCATCCCCTATCTCAGGGAAGCGGGAGGCGGTTCCATCATCAACGTGGCGAGCTTCGTGGCGACGGTGGGGGCGGCCACGCCGCAGATCGCCTACACGGCATCGAAGGGGGCCGTCCTCTCCATGACGAGGGAGATCGCGGTCATTCACGCTCGCGAGCGGATCCGCGCCAACGCGCTCTCCCCCGGGCCGGTGCGGACCGCTCTGCTCGAGAAATTCCTCTCCACCGAAGAGAAACGGCAGCGCCGGCTGGTGCACATCCCCATGGGCCGCTTCGGCGAACCCCGCGAGATCGCCCAAGCCGCCCTGTTCCTCGCGTCAGACGAATCGTCCTACATCACCGGGGCCGACTTCCGGGTGGACGGGGGGATCACGGCCGCCTACGTGACGCCGGAGGGGATGCCCAAGTAAGCGCGGCAGGGTTGCTCATGCTGCCGGGACGAAGCTCCGGGTCGGCTCCTCGCCGCAGCCGGTCCATACAGTCTTGATGTAGCCGCCATCGGCCAGGGTGGCATGGATCTCACCCGATACGATCTTTCGGTCGGTAGTGCATGCGGCGTCCCACACCAGCGGGTCCACCGTCGTCACGGTAAAGGTCCGGGTGATGCTGCCCCGGCTCCAGGTAAAGGTCCCGCTCTGGGTGAAGGTCCCGTTGGGCAGCGGCTGCCCCAGCGCGAGACCCCCGCCCGACGCCGGGGTGAAGCTGAGCAGGAGGTCGTGGCTGATGGTGGCGTCGGCCCGGTTGGGAGCACTCCGAACCAGCGTGATGTTGTTGCTCAGCGACACGCCGCCCGCGTTGGCGGTCAGGGCGCGGGTGCCATTGCGGGTGGCCGTAAAGGTTCGGATCGCGAGGGGGCTGGTCAGCTTGAACTGGAAATCGGTGAGCGTCGCCAGATAGTTGAAGTCGGCGCCAGTGGGCGTGGGGTCGCTGATGTTGATGGTGCCGGTGATCTCGAGGGTGCCGCCCCGGAACCCGGTGAAGCTGCAGGCCGGAAGGGCAAAGGTGAAGGTGGCATCGTCGGGGGCGCCGTCGGCATCGGTATCGGTGGTGTTATCGACAGTGGCGCAGCCGCCGCCCGTAGGCGCGTAGAACGCGGTCGCGATCGAGCCTACCGCCTGATCCACCTCGTCCGCGGTGGCATCGGCGATATCGTTGGTTTCCGTCACCGACAGCACGGTGGCGCCCGAGGGGTTGCTCGAGTCGCTGCAGGCGCTGATCCCCAGTATCAGCAGGCTGCCCGCCAGGGCGGACGCCATTGTGGCCCAGTGAGTTCGCCGCATCAGCAAAGCTCCTTCGGGATAGGGTCGTACGGGGCCGGCTTCGTTAGCACCGTCAACTTTATTCCGCTCTCCACCTCAGTGCCATGATTGTCATCACCTTGCGGGGGCTCACGGTGCGCGGTAAGTCTGAGGAAACCCCGACACCCCCTTCGGAGACCCCCCATGCTTCGCTCGCTCTCGTTTGCCGCCACCGGAACCGGTGTGGCCGCCCTCCTCGTCGTCGCCTGCTCCGGCAGCGTCGAGCCCACGACCGCCTTCTTCCAGACCCCTGGGCAAACCCCGTCGAGCGACGGGCCGACCCTGACGCCGCAGGTGAGCGGCACCACCGAGAGATTCTACTCGGTCAGTCCGGTCAACGACCGGGTGGTCTGGGCCAGCGCCGCCG
>JAXDMF010000200.1:0-9224 GCA_034666205.1 Gemmatimonadales bacterium | reverse complement strand
CACGACGACGGACCTGTCCCTGGGAAAGCGCAACTCGGACATCTGGACGGTGCCTGCCGACGGATCCGCCCCGCCCAAGCCGCTGATCAAGAGCCCCAAGAGCGACGATTCTCCACGGTTCCTACCGGGCGGGCGCATTGCATTCATCTCGGCGCGCCACGGCACACCCCAGGTGTACACCGCCGGTCCGGACGGCCTGCACCTGAAAGCCATCACCCACATCTCCGCCGGCGTTCAACCGCCGCTGATCGTCTCGCCGGATGGCAAGTCGGTGGCGTTTGTCTCCGACGCCTATCCCTCATGCAAGACCGAAGCGTGCAATGCGCGCCTGCGCGACGCTGCGGCAAAAGATCCGGTCAAGGTCCATACCCTGACCCGCTTGCCTTTCCGTCACTGGAACGAATGGTGGGAGACGGTGCGGCATCACGTGCTCGTCACCGAGATTGCGAGCGGCGCGACACACGATCTCACACCGGGCGACTTCGACTCTCCCCCGCATAACTACGAGGACGGCGCCCTAGCATTCGCGCCCGACGGTCGCGAGATCGCCTTCGTCTCGAAGCGCGAGGGCGCGGACTCCGAGATGTGGACCACGAATCACGACGTGTGGACCGTAGCCGTGACCGGGGGCTCGGCGAAGAAGGTGACGCCGAATCCGGCCGCGGACATGGAGCCAACGTTTTCTCCCGACGGCAAGTCGATCGTCGTCCGAGCCCAGAGACGCGCGGGATTCGAAGCGGACCGCTGGTATCTCGACGCCTATGATCGCGCCTCCGGCGCGAGACGCACGCTGTTTGAATCGCCAGACTTGTCCGTCGATGACTTCCGGTTCTCGCCCGACGGGAGCACGATCTGGTTCACTGCCGCCAAGGACGGGGCGGAGAATCTGTACACCATTCCTGCGACAGGTGGTGTGCCCCAGCTGGTGGTGCAGGGTGGCGCGGTTGGCGCGTTTCAGCCGGCGGCAGGATTCGCCGTCCTGGCGAAGTCCACGCTGGTGGCTCCCACCGAGCTGTTCCGCGTCGGCACCGACGGCACAATGCGCCAACTCACGAATGAGAACGCGAGGTGGCTCGGCGCTGTGGACCTTCCCAAGCCGGCGAGTCTGACGGTGACCGGAGCCGGCGGCACCCCGGTGCAATACTGGCTGCTCAAGCCACCCAATTTCGACCCTTCGAAGACGTATCCGGTCGTCTTCCTGATTCATGGTGGGCCCCAGGGCGACTGGCCGGACGGCTGGTCGAACCGGTGGAACCCTTCGCTGTGGGCCGCGCAGGGCTGGATCGTGGCCGCTCCGAACCCACGCGGCTCGACCGGGTTCGGCCAGCAGTTCGTGGATGAGATCTCGCAGGACTGGTGTGGGAAGGTGATGACCGATCTCGATGCTGTCTTCAACGCGGTCGCCAAGTCGCCGAACGTCGATTCGACCCGCATGGGAATCGCCGGCGCAAGCTACGGCGGCTACGCCGTCGATTGGCTCATTGGCCACACCAACCGCTTCAAGGCCGCCGTGAGTCACGACGGCGTCTTTAACCTCGAGTCGATGTCACTCGCGACCGAGGAGCTCTGGTTTACTGACTGGGAGTTCGGTGGGCCCCCGTGGAGTGAAACTGCGCGCGCCAATTTCGCGCGATGCTCACCGCACCTTTCGGCCAACAAGATCACAACGCCGACCCTAGTCATCACCAACGAGCAGGATTTCCGCGTGCCCCTCGATCAGGGACTTCAGCTCTTTACCGCGTTGCGTCGCAGTGGCGTGCCCTCAGAAGGTCTGGTATTCGAGAACGAGGGACACTGGGTGTTGAGCCCGCTCGACAGCAAGCGTTGGCACGAGACCGTCTTTTCGTGGATGCGAAAGTACCTCGCTCCGCTGTCGCCGTGACCGTTGAGTAGGGCTGCGGCTCAGCAGACCAGCACCGTCGGCGAGCCTTGGGCAATCACGGCAGGACTAGCCGTTGTGTTGACCTGATCGCCGAGTCGTGCTGCCGGCCTCCCATTGGTGCTGGTGCAGCCCAGCATCACCCGCGACCCAGTGATAGTCGCCCCGGCGTCCAGTGTCATTGCACCGGATCCGGTCGACAGCCGGACGGCTGAGCCACCCTTTATGTCCACGGTCATGCCGGCTTCCAGCTTCACCGTTTGCCCGCCTCTGATGGTGATCTGGGTGTTGTTTGGCCCTCCGATTTCGATCCCCGTATCAGTGATCTTCACCGAGCCCTGGGGGCCGAGCAGCTCGATCCCGGTATCGCCGATGCTCAGCTTGTAGAGCCCATTCGGGCTCTGCTGGACGACCGGCGCCGTAGCAACCGGGGCGGTGGCAACTGGGAGGCGGCGCAGGTCGGTCGTCCGCTGCGGCAGGACGGTGGTGGTGCTCTGAGCCTGCGACAAGGCAGAAAATCCACAGGCGGCGAGGCCGGCGCAGATCGCGGCTCGGCGAAGTAGAGAAGTCATGGGGCCTTCCTGTCGATAGATGGGCGGTGGTCAGCAAGCCATAGGCGGGTGAGACAGACTTATCGGCGGTTTCGGGTGCCCGCAAGGAGATCTTGGGCTGGCCCCTCAACCCCTGACGAATTTGAGGTGGGTGACATCCGGTGCGGCGACCGTCCGCACCGGCCGGAGACCGCCGAGATCCTTGATTCCCTCGAACAGTCGCTCGCCGGCGCCGAGCAGGGTGGGGGCCAGGTGGATCTCCATCTCGTCCACCAGGCCGGCCTTCAGGTACTGCTGCGCCGCCTTGGCCCCGCCCGCGAGCGACACATCCTTTCCCCGGGCGGCACGCCGCGCCTGCTCCAGCGCTGACTCGATGCCATCGGTGACGAAGGTGAAGCTGTTTCCCCCCTCGAGCGTGAGCGGTGGCCGTGGGTGGTGGGTCAGCACGAATACGGCATGGTGATAGGGCGGATTGGATCCCCACCAACCGTTCCACGGCTGGCGGGCATCCCACGCGCCCGGATGACCGCCGAACATGTTCCGGCCCATGATCGTGGCGCCGATGTTGGCCAGTGACTCCTCGACCACCCGGGTGCTCTGGTTGACCTCCCCACCCTCGAGGCCGTGCGTCGCCCGCCAGACGGCGAGGGGGAAGACCCACTCGTGTAAGCGATCCCCGCCGATGCCGAGCGGGTTCTCCGTGCTCTGCTCCGGCCCCGCGGTGTATCCGTCGAGGGACATGGCGATCCTGAACCGCAGTTTGGCCACGCCGTTGGCTCCACGAAATTGCGGATGTCTGCGATGATAAACCTGCTTGATTCTAGTACTTGTAGCCCCTTTGCAGCTATGGCAAAAGCTTTAACACGGAGGACACGGAACAAAACGGAGGACACGAAGCACACTATAGTGCCTGCGCGATTTCGGCTGGCTGCTCCGGGCCCTCCGTTTTTTCCGTGTTTTCCGTGTTGAGGTTTTGGCGGAGAGCCGGGCGGCCTCGATGCTCGCGCACCGCGCCCTTACGGCTTGAGCACGGTCCACTCGATCTCGTTCAACAGATTGCCCACCGCCTCGGCCGAGTCGTTGGTGTAGGCGAAGCACCCCCGCGCGCCGTCGGCGCTCACGCCCTCGAGCCGGCCCACCGTCTCCCGCACCCAGTCGTCCTCGGTGAACGAGCGACGGAGACAGAAGCGGACCCGGTACGGCTTCTCCATCGTGAGCGGGCGGAGCTCGCCGGCCTTGACCCGGCGGACGGCGCGCGCGGCGGCCTGACGCAGCAGGCGGTGGACGGTGGCCGGCGGGAGCACCGCCGCCGCCGAGCGGGAGAACGCCGTCTTCACGGTGACCGTCTCCAGCGGCCCCAGCATCTCGCGGGTCTCGGCGGTCAGCACGTCGTCCCCGCTCGCGAGAGCCATCGGGACGCCCATCTCGCCGCCGATGAACCCGGCGATGCCGGCCTCGTTCAGCACCTTCCCGTTCACCGTAAACGAGTCGAACGCGAAGTTGTGCGAGATGATGCCGGGACTCCCGGCGTTGGCGTGGGCGCCGACGATCATCATCGCGTCCACCATCGGATTCAGGCCGGTGGACATCACGATCGGTTTGGGGTAGCCGCGGATCAGGATCGCCTCGTCGTCCAGCTGATCCACTAAAACGTTGCGGAACAGGGTGCCGCCGTGGCCCTCGTTCACGATGAACTGGGTCGCTCCCGCCGACCGGGCACCGGCGATGAGGGCGTTGATCTCGTCGGTCAGCTCCTGGCGGAACCGCTCGTGCTGGGGCGACCCGCCCCGGCTCACCGGCCGCATCTCGGTCTGATTCCGCACCGCGCCGGCCAGCCCCTCCATGTCGGCGATGATGTAGACGCTGAACCCGCCGCGCTGCATGTCCTGCTCCAGCTTCTGTCGGGCGAGCTGGTACTCGGTCACCCCGAAGTAGGCGGCCGGCGGCGTGGTGTCGCGCGGGGTGCTGTCGCGGGCCGTCTGACCCTGGAGCTGTCCCTGCGCCCAGGCCGGAGCCGGCAGGAGGAGCGCCGCAAGCAGAGATAGGCGCCTCATCGGATCACCGTCTCTTCGATCGCGTCGAGCAGCCACCCCATCTCCTTCGCGCTGTCCGTGGTGAGGCGGAAGTTGCGCTCGCCGGTTTTCTCCAGCTTG
Organism: Gemmatimonadales bacterium; assembly: GCA_034666205.1. Lineage (GTDB taxonomy): Bacteria > Gemmatimonadota > Gemmatimonadetes > Gemmatimonadales > GWC2-71-9 > CAVVWJ01. The sequence goes on along the minus strand of JAXDMF010000200.1, from coordinate 4,641 downwards.
AACTCGCTGAGCGCTGCCACGTCCTGCACGATGCTGTCGGGATAGCTCCGGCGGAGCTTGAACTCGACCTTGTAGGGGCGCTCCATGGTGAACGGCTTGAAGTCGCCCCGCCGCTCTCGGCGCACCGCCTCCGCGGCTCCGGCCTGCAGCATCCGGCGCACCTTGGCCGGACTGTAGGTGATGGCGGCGCTCCGCCCCACGGCGCGCTTGGTCACGATGGCGACGAAGCCGTTGGGGACCATCTTCTTCGTCTCGTCAATGAGCACGTCGTCCCCGCTTACCAGCGAAACGGAGACGCCCAGCTCACCGGCGATCAGCGCGTTGATGCCGACCTCGTTGAGCGCCTTCCCGTTCACCGTGAACGAATCGAAGGCGAAGTTGTGGGCCAGCACGCCGGGACTCCCGGCGTTAGCGTGCGCCCCGGTGAACATCAGGGTCCCGAAGCTGCTGTCGATCCCGGTCACCATGATCAACGGTTTGGGGAACCCACGCACCAGGATCGCCGAGCTATCCAGCTCCCAGGGCAGCACGTTGGCGAACAGGTTCCCGCCGTGGCCCTCGTTCACCACGAAGCTCCGGGCGCCGGCCAGACGCGCGCCCCGAATGGTGGCGTTCACCTCCTTCGTGAGCAGCAGGCGGAAGCGGTCCCAGTAGTCCGGGCTGGTCAGGTCCTTGTAGCGCTCGCCCTCGTTGCCGGCGATGACCTCGTGGACGTCCACCGCGCTCCCCATTCCCTCCATGTCGGGCACGATGAACACTCGGAACCCCGCCTCGTGAGGGATCTGCTTATCCCGGAACGGGGCAGATGAGGGGCGCGGCGGCGGCGTCTGGGCGTGCAGCACCGAGGCAAGGCACAGCAGCGCGGCTACGACGATCGATCGCATCAGGTCTCCATGAAGGTGTGAGTCTCAGGTTGCGCCGAGCACCAGCAGCTTGAGCTCGGTCATCTCCTCGATGGCGTAGCGGACGCCCTCGCGGCCCTGCCCGGATTCCTTGACCCCGCCGTACGGGGCATGGTCCACCCGGAAGCCAGGCACGTCGTTCACCACCAGCCCGCCCACCTCGATCCGCTCGAAGGCGCGGAGAATGGTTCGCATGTCGTTGGTGAAGAGTCCCGCCTGGATGCCATAGGGCGAGTCGTTGACCGCGGCGACGGCCTCGTCGAAGCCGGCGTAGGGGCGGACCGTGGTCACCGGCGCGAAGATCTCCTCGCAGTTGACCCGCATGGCACCGGTGGTGTCGAGCAGCACCGTGGGCTCCAGCATCGCGCCCTCCCGCCGGCCGCCGGCGGCTACCCGCGCCCCCGCCGTAACCGCCTCGGCGATCCACTCGGCGGCCCGCTCGGCGCTGGCCTGGTCGATCATCGGACCGACCTCGGTCGTCTCCGCCATGGGGTCACCAGTGCGGAGCGCCGTCACCGCGGCCACGAACCGCTGGGTGAAACGAGGGTACAGCGACTCATGCACCAGGATCCGCTGGGTGGAGATGCACGACTGGCCGGCGTAGAGGTACCCGCCGGCCACGCAACGCCGCACCGCATGGTCCAGGTCGGCGTCCGGCTCGATCATCACGGCAGCGTTGCCGCCCAGCTCGAGCGTCACTCGTTTGGTGAAGGCGCGGCGGCGAATGGCCCACCCGGCCCGGGCCGACCCAGTGAAGGTGATCATCCGGACCCGGGGGTCGTCGATCAGCGGTGCGGCGACGTCGTTGGTGCAGAGGAGGATGGAGAGCGCGCCCGCGGGATAGCCGCTCTCCCGGATGATCTCACCCAGGAGGAGCGTCGTCAGCGGGTCCTGCGGCGGCGCCTTGAGCACCATCGTGGCGCCGCAGGCGATCGCGGGGGCCAGCTTATGGGCGGCCAGGAGCACGGGGAAGTTGAACGGGATGATGGCGGAGATGGGCGAGAGCGGGAACCGGCGGGTGATGCCCCAGCGCCGCTCGCCGTGCGGCTGGAGGTCCATGGGGATCACCTCGCCACCCATCCGGACCGCCTCCTCCGCGCCCTGGCGGAAGACGAACACCGCCCGATCGATCTCCGTCAGGGCGAGCGCCAGCGGCTTCCCCGCCTCGGCCGCGAGGAGACGGGCGAGCGACTCGCGGCGCTCCGCCACGCCGGCGCCGATCCGGTCGAGCACGGCGGCCCGGGCGTGAGAGGGCAGGGCGGCAGCCGCGGGCGCGGCGGCAACGGCGGCATCGAGGGCGGCCGCGACATCGTCCGGGCCGGCCAGCTCGGCTCGCCCGATCAGATCCCCGGAATAGGGGCTTCGGATGGGCACCGAGTCAGCACCGCTCCTGAGCTCGCCGCCCAGGAGGAATGGATAGGTGCGGGTCGCAACCGCGCTAGAACTCACCACAGAGGCACAGAGGGATTCTCTTCCCGATTAGCCCAACAAAAAAAATTCTTGAAATAGTGGAAACCGCGATGCCGTGAGCCTGAACGTACGAGGGCACCTCTGTGTCCTCCGTGCCTCTGTGGTTGATCGAGCGCCTTACAGTGTTACGGCCGGGTTACGGACCTTCAAGTGTAACTAAAGCTGCTATGGAACCACCAATATCTGGTTCCTCTTTCCGCTCATGCGGATGCCGGAGGAGGTAAAGGAGACCGGGCTGCCATTCAGGTAGTACTTGGCGCCGGGCAGGGGATTTCCTTTCAGCACGAAGCTCCATCCACTTTGCTTGGCTTCGATGTGGTATTGAATCCCCTGGCCCGTCTCGGCGCGGGAAAATGAAATCAGGTTGGCTCCCACCGGAAGATCCTCGATGCTCATGTCCTTCCAACCTGTCGGCGGATGCGGGTCGAAGACAACAGTCTTGTGCGTCGCATCCGGCTGGATGCCGAAGACGTGCTGGACCAAGGGAAGCACAATACCGTAACTGGTCCACGCGATGGCGAAGCAGCCATAATCCGGCATCATCTCGGAAATCGACCCCGGTAACTTCCGGTTGAATGCCTGCACGATCTTGTCGACATACCACAGCGCCTGGTCGGTGCGTCCGTAATTGGCCTCCGACACCGCCTGCACCCCGGTGGAGATCGTCATCATCGCCTGTTTGTCCACGGCCGACAGGTAGGGCCCGTATTCGCCCACATCATCCTTTCGTATCCGGTCCAGGAGCGGCAACGCTCTCTCCCGTGGGGCGATGCCCATCTCCATTGGCGTGGTGATGACCCAGTTCTTATTGGTGATCCAGCCTCTGCTGCTGTCCGGCATCGCGGAGAACTTCGTCTTGAGCCCCTCGTAGTAGCCGATCAGCTCCCGGTCGCGTTGGGTAAGCTGGTCGGCTCCCTTCAGGCCGATCTGTTTGACCGCGCCCTCTGCCGCACCAATCGCCTGGGCTCTGGTCCCGTAGAAATCGGCGTACGAGCCTTCTTCCGGGACCCAGAAGCGATCCTCGATTCTCACCGCCAGTTGCCGTGCCAAGAGCTGATAGCGTCTTGCTATGTCCGGCTCACCCAGAATCCGGGCCAGCTTGGCTGTTTCCACCAACGCTTGCTGGGTATAGACGGCGACATCGATCAGCTCCGCATTCAAACCGAGGATCTCGGTGATCCCGTATCCCTCGGGGAACAGATTGTGGTTCCGGTCCATGTCGGTCAGGAGCCAGTGGAGGCCCTGCTTCATCGCCGGGTACATCTCTCTGGCAAAGTTTAGATCTCCGGTCCATTGGAAGACCTTGCCCACGGTGAGGATGAACTGGGCGGTTTCCTGCGTGTTTCCCGGATTGGACACGGCGCCGTCGGTGGTCACCTCATGCACGATCCGGCCGTTGCCATTGGCCTTGGCCGACTGGGTCTTCAACAAACGGAGTGTCTGCTTGGCCAGATCGGGGTTTCCCGCCGCCAGGAGAGCCTGGAGGGAATAGGTTTCGGTCCCGAACCACCAGGGATACTCCATGAAGCCGCCGCCGAGACCGCGGCCAATGCCGGGAACGTCTCTCGCCAGCCACTCGGCGTCGACCTTTACCCAGTTGTACACCTCTTGCAGACGATGGTCGGGAATTCTGATTCTCGCCTTGTCGAGCAGCGCGGTATAGTGGGCCTTCTTGCTCGCCAGGAGACTGGCATGATGCCGGGCCAGATAGGTGTAGCTATTCTCGGCTGCCGTTCTCGCCGTTGCCGAACCCGTGAAAACGAACATCAAGGTAGCGGTGCCATGTGGATCCAGCGATAGGCTGTGGCGGGAAGCGGCGGTGACTCCCATCCCCCGCGTGGCGATCGGCTCGGGATCTACTACCGGCTCTGCGCCTGCGGAAGGGATCGCGCCCCACACGGCGAACCATCGGTGGCGGGTGTCTTTGGCGAGGAAGACCCTGTTCCTGGTTTCCCAGGCAACGGTGTCGGGAGCGTCTTTGATGCCGAGGTGGTCGGAGAACCACACCGGGCTGAGGTCCGTCTTGACCGACAACTGAAAGCTCAATCGTCTCGGGCGATCGGCCGAGTTGGTGAAGGTGTACTGAACGATCACCCCCGCCTGGCCGTCGGGGCTGAACTGAAACCGTTCGATCTCCACGCCGTCCAGCACGGGATCATATCTGAGCCGGTTGCCATAGGGGTAGTTGATGAATTCGGTGCTCTTCGAGAGGGTGGCGACCTGGCCCGTGACGCTATCCCTCACCGTGGCCCAGAAGCCGTCAATCAAT
>JAXDMF010000199.1:0-3869 GCA_034666205.1 Gemmatimonadales bacterium | reverse complement strand
TTATCGTTGATGTCGCTCGCCACCGTGGCCGTCACCGTATCACCCACCTTGTTCTTGACGGAGCTGATCTCGGCCGTGGTCGAAGCACTGATGGTGGCGCCGGTCGACAGGCTCCGGCTCGCAGGCGGCGCCGACGGCGCGGCGGCGGACGGACTTGGGGAGCTAGTGCGGGGGGACGCGGCAGGACGGCTCGGCCGAGTCGGGGTCTTCGCAGCCGGTGATGGTGTACTGGCCGTTGGGCGATCATTCAGGGGAGCGGTGGTGTCCACGGGGGCCAGCTGCAGATCACGACTCAGGCTGTCCGCCGCGGCCGTGTCGCCCCCGTTTCCACGCCCACAGGCTGCGACGGCCGCCAACGTGAGCGCTGCAATCATCGTTCTCGACATCTAACCCTCCTTGGATGTGACTTGCTCGGGTTCCGCGACCCGGTGACATTCCAGGCTCTCGTATGAATGAGCTGCGGTCCCTTCTTCCCTACCTCAAACCCTATCGCTGGGTTTATCTCCTCGGCCTGGCGCTGGTCGTCGTGTCGAATTTCTTTGCCACGCTCGGACCCCGATTTCTCCAGCACGGCATCGACGCCCTCCGACGAGGCGGGCAGTTCCATGAAGTACAGAGCGCGGTGCTGCTGCTGTTGGCCGTGGCCCTGATCGGAGGCGTGGGGCGCTACGGCATGCGCGAACTGCTCAACAGCGGCAGTCGCCGGGTTGAGACCGATTTACGGGACCAGCTCTACGACCACCTGCAGCGGATGTCGGCCGAATTTTACGACCGGTACCCGACGGGCGATGTGATGGCCCGCACAACCAATGACCTGCTTGCGGTCCGCATGGTGGCCGGTCCCGCGCTCATGTACCTGGTGGATACTACCATCAGGACGCTGCTGGTTGCACCCGTCATGGTGGCAATCAGCCCCCGCCTCACCCTGCTCGCGCTGCTTCCCCTGCTCGGACTCCCCGTGGCGATGGTGGTGCTTGGCCGCGTGATCCACCAGCGGACCCAGGCGATCCAGGCCCAGTTCAGCCAGCTCACCAGTCACGCGCACGAGAACCTTTCAGGGGTGCGGGTGGTACGATCCTATCGCCAGGAGAGCGCGGAGATCGCGCACTTCCGCGCGCTGAACGAGATCTATCAGGAACGCAATCTCGGCCTGGCACGAGTGCAGGGTTCGTTCTTCCCGCTGCTATCGCTGCTCGGTGGATTGAGCGGGCTCACGGTGCTCTATGCCGGTGGCATGCTGGTCATGTCCCGAGCAGTGTCGGTAGGTGAGTTTGTGGCGTTCGGGGTATACCTCGCCATGCTGGTGTGGCCCATGATCGCGCTCGGGTGGGCGGTGAACCTGGTGCAGCGCGGGGCCGCCTCGATGGGCCGGATCAACGAACTGTTCCGGGAGCAGCCCGCCATCACCGGCGCGGCGTCCCCCGTGGCCCTGCCGCCGGCGGCCGGTGCGAGGGCGCTGGAGTTCCGGAACGTCTGGTTCAGCTATCCGGGAGCACGGGAGAGGGGGTGGGTGCTCCAGGACATCACCTTCAGGGTCGAGCCGGGATCCTCGCTCGCCATCGTCGGCGCTACCGGTTCCGGCAAGTCCACCCTGGTGGACCTGATCGTCCGCACCTACGACCCCGATCGTGGCGCGGTGCTTATCGACGGGGTGGATGTGCGACAGCTATCGCTGGTGGAGCTCAGGCACGCGGTCGGCTTCGTGCCCCAGGAGACGTTTCTCTTCGGTGAGACCCTCCGGCGAAACATCCTGCTCGGTGCGCCGAACGACGGACGGCTGGAACGTGTCTCCGAGGTCGCCCAGCTCACCGAAGCTCTTCCGGCCTTGCCGGAGGGTTACGACACCCTGCTCGGCGAGCGCGGCATCAACCTCTCCGGCGGCCAGAAGCAGCGGACCGCGATCGCCCGGGCCCTGGCGCAAGAGCCGCCCCTCTTCGTGCTGGACGACGCGTTGAGCGCAGTGGACACGAACACGGAGGCGCGCATTCTCGCCGGCTTGCGCGACGCGCTGGCCGGCCGCACCAGCATCATCGTGTCACACCGGCTGGTCGCAGTCCGCGACGCGGACATGATCCTGGTTTTGGATGGCGGGCGCATCGTGGAACGGGGTACTCATTCGGAGCTGCTGGCGGCGGGAGGTCGTTATTGGGAGCTGCTGCGGCGGCAGCAGATGGAGGAGGAGCTGCAAGAAGAGGGCGTGGGTGAAAAGACAAAAGCGCCTTTCATAATTGCTCTCTCAGAAAATCCGGTGTCAGACCCTGAAGCCAACCGGCCAGCCGGGTGAACTCGCCGGTAAGGAGAAGAATCCCGACGAACACCAGCATGACCCCGCTGATCCGCATTACCCAAGGCAAGAACCGCCGGAACCGCTGGAACCAATCGAGGAAAGAATCGACCGCCACGGCGGCGATGAGGAACGGCAGCGCCAGTCCCGCCGAGTAGACGGCCAGCAGCAGCATGCCCCGCGAGACATCGGTAGAGGTAGCCGCGAGCCCAAGGATGGCGCCTAGGACCGGACCAATGCAGGGCGTCCAGCCGGCAGCGAACGCCATCCCGACCAGGACACTGCCGAGATACCCCACCGGCTTCCGCTCGAGATGGAGCCGACGCTCCTGGCTCAGCAGCGTCAGGTTGAAAACCCCGAGACACAGCAGCCCGAACAGAATAATCAGGACTCCGCCGAGACGCTGGAGCCAGACCTGGTAATAGTTCAATGCACGCCCGAGCGCGGTGGCGCTGGCGCCAAGAAGAATGAACACCAGGGAAAACCCGCTCACGAACAGCAGCGCGTGCGTGAGCGCCACTCGGCGCCGCCCGGTTACTTCGGGCAGCGTCATCCCGGTCAGAAATCCGACATAGGAGGGGACCAGGGGCAGTACGCAGGGAGACAGAAAGCTGAGCAGTCCCGCGGCGAAGGCCACCAGAAAGCCCAGGGCGGCGGGCTCACTCATAGGGGGCCCAACTCCTGCTGGCGGCACTCGCGGCACACACCGTAGATCTCCACCCGGTGCCGGCGGTGCTGGAAGCCGTGCTCGTCGGCGAGAACCGGCAACATCCGCTCCATCCGTTCGTTGGCGAATTCGACCACCCGGCCGCACCGTTCGCAGATCAGGTGCTCGTGGTCGGCCTCCGCAGCCATCGGCTCGTAGCGTTTGAAACCCTCGCCAAACTCATGGGCCCGCACGAGGCCGCTTTCCACCAGCAGGTCGAGGGTACGGTATACCGTCGCCGTACCCACACGTTCTCCCTGCTGTTTTAGCTCGCGCCGGATTCCATCCACCGAGAGGTGATCTTCGGATAGGAACACAACCTGGGCGACCAGGTCGCGCTGGCGAGTAACCGGTTGATGGTGCTCGCGGAGGTGTCGGCGGAATCGCTCGAGAAGGGCCGCTCCCTCTGCCTTATCGAGGCGTGCCATCGACGGGGGCCACGACGGACGAGAACCACGCTTCCGGCGCAACCGACGAGGGAGGATGTTCGTCATCGATCCTTCGCTGGGCCTCCTGGAGCACCCTGGCGAGCGCCTCGATGGGGCCGCTTCCCACCTCCTGGATGGTCGACTCGAATTTCCCACGCTGCTTTCCCTTGACCGCAAGCACGTACCGCGCGGTGTAGATGCGACGGCGGTCGCCGTCCACCCGGGAGAGTACGGCGGTGCCCCACTCACGATCTTCCCGGCGCAATGGAGCGAAGATCCACACACCGTCCACCTCGGCCGGTGGGAGAACTTCCGACACCGCCTGGGCCAGGCGCTCCCACCCGCCGCCGCTCGCGGTCGCGTCGCCGGCTCTCGGCATCGTCATGCCTGAAGCTGTTCCCACTGCTCGGTATAAAACCGCAGTACGTGCATAAAGTCCTGCGCATTGGTG
>JAXDMF010000198.1:0-8415 GCA_034666205.1 Gemmatimonadales bacterium | reverse complement strand
TGGTCGAGCGCGCCACGGGTTCCGTTATAGGCCTTCCCGCCGTGGCGGATGTCCAGCAGGCCGCCGAGCGAAAGCTTCCGGACTCGCACCGAGGTGCGCAGTGAGCCTGACCACTTGGGGTTGGGATCGGCGAGAACATAGGTACCCGCGGCATCCAGTAGCGGGAAGCCGGTCGCGTCGATGTAGAGAGCGCCCGCGGGGGCACCTTGGCACTCCCCCGCGGTGTTGTCGATGCTGAGGTTATTGACGACGAGGCCGCGGCCGCAGCGGACGTAGTCGGAACCGTAATAGACGCCCAGCGGCTGCCCCTGGACGGCCACGCCTTGAACGCCCAGGCCGTTGGTACCACCGCTGAAGGGGAAGGGCGCGAACTGCACGCCCGCCAGATCGGTCACCCGGCTCCGGTTCTGGCCCCTCTGGAGCCCTACGTCCCAGGAGAAGTTGCGGGTTGTGATGGGGCGAATATTGAGCGCCATCTCCACCCCAATGTTCCTCAGGGCGGCGGCATTGGCCGGCTTTTCGGTGTACCCGCTGCTGCCCGCCACCGGGATGTTGAGGATTACGTCGGTGGAGTTCTGCCGGTAATAGGTGACGCCGAAGTCGGCCTTGTCGCGGAAGAGGCCGAGGTCGAACCCAGTCTCGAACTCCTTCACTCGCTCGGGGCCCAGTTTGTTGGTGGGCAGGTTGTACCGGGTGATCAGGCCTCCGACGCCGTTCTGCTGGGTGGAGCCGGCGGGACCCCAGCCGCCGTCGGTGATCGCGCCGGAAATCAGCACGCTTTGGAGCAGATAGGGAGCCGGCTGGGTCCCGCTCTGGCCATAAGCGGCACGCAGCTTACCGAAGGTCAGCAGACGATTCTCGCCCTCTTGTCCGCGATAGAACGTCCAGGCTGCGCTCCCCTTGGGGAACCAGTTCCGTCGATTGGCGATGCCGAAGCTGGAGGCACCGTCGTTTCGGATGGCCGCCGTCAGGTAGAGCTGGTTGAAGAGATCGGCCGTAGCCTGGGCGAAGTAAGACTCGAGCCTGACCGTGCTGCGGAAGTCGTACGGTGGGAGCTGCTGGGCGGTGTTGGCCAGGTTGAACGGCTCAGGTGCGATCAGGTCGGTGCCCTGGACTTGCCGGGTCTGGTAGCTCTGAGAGTTGAGGTTCTGACCGACTGTCACCGACCCGGACCATGCGGGACCAAGCTTGTAGCTCGCGGTGGCGGTCAGGTTATGATCGATTTGCGACGTCTTGATGTACCCCGCGTTGACGCCGCCGACTCCGTTGACGCCGGTGATCGTTGTATTCGAGTTCTGCCACGGGTAGCCCTGGGTGCGCTCGTCGTTGGCATAGTCGAGACCGAGGGTGTAGTTGAACCGGAGCCAGCTGACGGCGGTGAACTCAGCGTTGATTCCACCGTAGGTCCGGCCGACTTGTGAGCTGGAGGGCGCCTTGAATGCCACGAACAGTGGATTGTCATAGGACCGGCTCAGCTTCTCGGCTCCTGCCCCCGGGTTGGGGAAGCGGTAAGTCCGCTGCTGGCCATTGCTCGGATCGAGATACTGCCGGTTGTCGTAGTCGATCGGGGTCCGCCACGCGCCGAGCAGAAGGCCATCGGTGCTGTTGCGGGACACGACGAACCCGCCATCGCCGGCCACATAGGCCACATTGGCCCCGACCTTCAGGTTGTCGAAGACCCGGTGGGAGCCGTTGAACCGAACCGAGATCCGCTGGTACTTACTGTTGGGGCCCACCACGATGCCGCGGTCGTAGTTGTAGCCTCCGGACAGGAAGAAGGTTGTCCGGTCGTTGCCTCCTGAGATTGTCAGGTTGTTGTCAGTCGTGTAGCCGTCCTGGAACATCTCGGCGGAATGATCGAAGATGGGAGTTCCGGTTCCGGCCAGGTTGGGTCCCCAGCTGCCGGCCGCGGCAAAGCCCACGCGACAGTTGATGGCGGCCCCGGGAACACACGCCGGCGTGACCCCGCCTGTCCCCAACCCATACTTGGTCTGGAAATCCGGCAGCCGGCCGTGCTGGTCGAGCGAGATCGAGCTGCGCAGCGAGTACTTGGTTGGCCCGGGCCGTCCGTGTTTGGTGGTGATCAGGATGACGCCCTGGCCGGCCCTGGAGCCGTAGATCGCGCCGGATGCGGCACCCTTGAGAATCTCCACGTTCTCGATGTCGTCCGGATTGAGGTCTATCGCCCGATTCGGCGGCGCGGCGCTGCTGTTCAACGCCCCGCTGGCGATGTTGTTGTAGGAAATCGAATTGTCGACCGGAACCCCATCGACCACGAAGAGCGGTTGCCCGTCCTGGGCGGTGATGGTGGTCAGGCCGCGGATCTGGATGAACGACGAGGCGCCGGGATCTCCCGAGCTTGACGTCACCTCGACATTGGGTGCCTTGGCTGCCAGCGCATTCACGACGTTCGACTCGTTGCTTCGGACGATGGCCTGGGAGTCGACGCTGCTGCGGCCGGTGCCCAATTTCTCCACCTCCGATACCGTCCCGGCGCCGGTCACCACCAGCTCCCCCAGCTGCAGCGGGTTATCCGGCAACGAAAAATCCTGGGTCGCTGAGCCGGAGCTCAGGTCGACCTGGGCGGAACGGGCCTTGAACCCGACCAGCCGGGCCGTGACGGTCACCGGCCCCGAGGGTACCCGGGCCCCGGGAATCAGGACGGTGTAGCTGCCGTCGGCGCGAGTTACCGCTCCCGCACCCAGCTGTTCGATGACGATGGCCGCCGATGACAGCGGCTGGCCTGACTCGCTCGTCACCCGGCCGGTCAGCGTGGCCGGCTGTTGAGCCAGGATCTGCCCTGGCAGGAGCGCCAACGCGGCCAGGACCCACGCCCCCAAGAGCGGACGCCGCGCCGTTCCAGACAATGCTTGTGCCATGTGCTCTTTCCTCCGTAGGACAGTCGACAAAGCGTGACGAGCAGAGTCGAACGCTCCGGAGCCCGTCACTGGCTCCGAAACGCCATGCTTATGGCCGGAAGCGATACCCCCAGGCGAGCGCAGTCAGGATATGCCGCGGGTTGGCCGGATCCTCCTCGAGCTTTCTCCGCAGCCGGGCGATGTGGGTGTCCACCGCGCGCCGGCTGACGGCCGAACCCGCCCCCCAGACCTCCCGCAACAGCTCGATACGTGACGCGATGGCGCCGCCACGGCGTATCAGCGCCAGCAAGAGGCGGAACTCCGTGTGGGTGACCCGGACCGGCTGGCCCGACCGCAACACCGTCTGAGTTGCCGGCTCCAGAAGGACGCTGCCGAACTGGATGGTGCCCGCCCATCCTGGCGAGGCAGCGGCCGGGAGGCTGCGAGTGCGGTGCAGCAGCTCCTCCACTCGAGCGATGAGCTCGCGCACCGTGGTTGTATCCGGGTGGCCATTCTCGTTGAGCGCTTCCGAGGCCTCGCGCACAGGAACCAGCTCGCCCGGAAGCGGCGTGGCGATCTGGTACTCATGCACCACAGGCCGGGCATGATCCGCCGGCCCCTGGGTCTCTGAGGGCCAAGTCGCACCGCTCGACTCCGCGTGGCCGCTGTCCGCAGCCTGAGGGAGCGGCGGGCTGGTCTTGGGATCGTCGTCGATGATGAGAATTCGCGTAGTGCCTCCGAGGATGGGATGACCGAGCGGCACAGCGGTGCCGGAACGGTCCACCTGGAGCGACACCGATGTCACGGCGATGCCACCGCCGGGTTTAGTGTCCGGCGGTTACGATAGGTTCTGCCGAGTTGGTGAGGAACAGATTGGGAGTGGACTGCTGCTCTGGGTACCTGAAGCGCGTGTTCGACGGTACGAAGCGGTTGTGGGCACGTGGCGGGTCTGGAACCCCCACGACCTACTGATGTTTCATTTCGAGCGCTAGACGCCTCCTTCGGTTTCGGCTTTCAACGAGTGAAGCCTCCGCGCCATCTCCTCCGCCCGCAGGTCGAAATGGGAGCCGTGCCAGGCAGGAACGCCGGCGCGGAGAATGATCGCTTGCGGAGACGCGTGTACGACGCCAACCTGCTCGGCGATTTTGCGGGAGAGCGGGCGGTGATGAATCACGTCGACCAGATACACCGGCACGTCGTGGTGGATGCGGCGAAGCGAGCGCATCTCTTCATACGCGATGCCGCTGGTGGGACAGATCGGGCTGTGCTTGTACACGACGGCAAGGGGTGCGGCGAGGGCGGTGGCGACGTCGGCTTCGGTGGCAATCATGAGCATGTCCAAAACGTAGCAGGGTCCTTCTCCCGCATCTACGTCAGGCGCATGCGCTCCACCAGGCGGGGGAACCTCGGGTCATTCCGCAGTCCATCGAGTATCGGCTCGATCTTCAGGTAGGCCAGCCAGCCGCGTCGCTCACGGTATGCCTGTTCCAGCCATCCGAACGCGTCATCGGCCTCGCCCAGGGCGACGTGGAGGCCACAGAGCGCGACGGGGGACACGTAGGTGGTCTTCGACCGCTCGTAGAAATCGTTCAAGATCGCGCGGGTCTCATCCAGCCGTCCGCGACGAGCCGCCACGTGTCCCAATCCGGCAAGCGCCATCACATCATAGTTGGAGCTCGCGACGGCTTCCTTGAAAGAGGCGCGCGCGTCGTCATACAAACCCTGCTGCAGGTACACCAGCCCCAGCATCCGGTGAGTCTCCTCGGCGGTCGGATCCATGGCCAGGGCGCGCCGCAGATTGTCCAGCGCGGGCTCGTACTGTCGCGCGTAGTAATGGAGCCAACCCATACTGCGCCGAATCGAGACCGATGCCGGATCCAGGTCGATGGCGGCTCGTCCTTCCGCCAGCGCCTCATCGAATCGCCCCATGGCCACCAGGAGCCAGGCATGCCATTGCCGGGCAGTAGGGTATCGTGGGTTCAACTGGATCGCGCGGCTGAACTCCCGCTCGGCAGCCGGCCAGTCCCAGTCAAAGATGAAGGTGACCCAGCCGAGCGAGGTATGCGCCTCGGCCAGGGTCTCGTCGAGCGCGATCGCTTTCCTGGCCATCGCCTTGGCCCGCTCCATCCCCTCCACCACTGGAACACCTCGGTAATCGAGGTCGAGCGCGTAGGAATCGGCCAGCCCGCTGTAGGCCAGGGCATACTCGGGATCCTCCGCGATCGCTTGCTCGAAGTAGCGGAGACCTTCGGCGATGTCGGCCTGGGTGCGCCGATTCCACCAGAACCGGCCTTTGAGGTAGAGGCTATAGGCCTTCACGTTCTCGGTATAGCGGACCGGCGTCGGGTTGCCGATATCACCGAGAAGAGTCGTACGTAGGGTGCGCACGATCGTCTGGGCAATCTCGTCCTGGATGGCGAATACGTCCGCCATCTCGCGATCGTACCGCTCCGACCACAGCGTCCGCCCATCGCTCGCGCTGCTCAGCTGTACGGTGATCCGCAGCCGGTTCCCGGCCTTTCTGACCGTGCCTTCGAGCACCGCCGACACGTTGAGCCGGGACCCGATGGTCCGCACATCCTCATGCTGGTTCTTGAGCGCGAACACCGAGGTGCGCGAGGCGACATGCAGCCCTTCGACCTTGGTGAGAGCGGTGATGAGCTCATCGGTCATGCCGTCGCTGAAATATTCGTTGTCAGGATCGGGGCTGGCGTTGACGAAGGGCAACACCGCGATGGCTCGACTCTCCTTACCGCCGGGTACCGGCATCGGCATGGGCAGCGGTGTCACCAGCGCGTCGCAGAAATCGGACATCGTGGCGAAGCGAGCAGCAGGATCCTTGGCCAGCGCGCGTTGCAGGGCCAGATCGACCGCCAGAGGAACGGTGGGGCGGAGCGAGCGAATCGAGGCAGGTGGCTCGATCGCATGCCGGGCCATGGTCGCGCGCGGGCCGGTGCCGGCAAAGGGCGGCTGCCCACTGAGCATCTCGAACAGCACGCAGGCGAGGCTGTAGAGATCGCTGCGGCCGTCGAGATCGCGTTCCGCGCTGGCCTGCTCGGGGCTCATGTAGGCGGGAGTGCCGACCGCAAAGCCGCGGTCGGTGATGTAAACGCTATCGCCGCCCGCGGCCGAGATCGCCGTGGCCACACCGAAGTCGGCCACCACCGGCTCGCCTTCCTGAAGCAGGATATTCTCCGGCTTGATGTCGCGATGAATCACGCCGTTCCGGTGGGCGTAGCCCAGCGCCCCGGCCACCGCGAGCGCGATCCTCAGCGCGGCATCGATCGGCAGCGACCCCTCGCGCGTGAGCCGGTCCCGGAGGCTTTCGCATCCGGCGTAGGGCATCACGAAGTACAGTAGTCCGTCACACTCCCCGGAGTCGTGTACCGGCAGGATTTGAGGATGGGACAGCCGGGCGGCGATACGGATCTCGCGGAGGAAGCGCTGGGGCTCGTAGCCCTGAGCGTTGCCACCCGCGAACAGCACCTTGAGCGCCACCTTTCGACCGTGCTTCAGATCCTCGGCCAGATAGACCGAGGCCATGCCTCCGCGACCGATCTCTTCTTCGATCCGGTAGCGGTCCGCCACAGCGGCTCGCAGGCGCTCAGGCACGGCAGGCAGAGTGATACGCTCGTGACTTGGGTTCTATGGAAGGGAACCCTTCGTCGCTCGATTCACAAGTTTGAAAAGCTCCGAGCAGACGAAATGGGGAAAGTTCGAAGGCAGGCACCCTGCGCGGCGCCGGGCGGCTAGTCGTGCGTTTCCGGCAAGCTCGCAAGAAACCGCTGAATACTGCCAAAGTAGTTCGCCGAGTCTACGTCAAAGGCATCACCGTGCCCTCCTCGCAGCTCCACGAACGTTTTCGGCGGCTGGGCCGCCTGGTACAGACGCCGGCCATGCGCCAGCGGAATGACCTCGTCCCGTTCCGCATGGAGAAAGAGTTTCGGCACCGTCACCCGGGAGATCTTGTCGACCGAGCTGAACCGGCTCTTGGCGATCCAGCGGACCGGTATATAAGGATAGAGCTCCTGCCCCCGCTCAGTGGCCGAGGTGAAGGCGCCTTCCACTATCAACCCGGCGGAGCGAACCCGGCTGGCCAGATCAACGGCGACGGCTGAACCGAGAGAATGACCGAATATCAGGATCCGGTTGGCCGGGATCCCACGCTGATCTGTGAGATAGCGATAAGCCGCATCGGCATCGCGATAGAGTCCCGTCTCGGTCGGCGTCCCCCCGCTCTCCCCGTAGCCCCGGTAGTCGAACGCCAGCAGGTTGAGGCCCAGCTGCCGCAGACCGGCGTAATGCAGCGGGCGGTCGAACTCCGAGAGGTTACCGGCATTGCCGTGGCAGACGAGGAGCCACCATGATGAACCAGGTTCCGCCGGCATGACCCAGGCGACGAGGGTGACGGCGTCTTCGGTGGTGATCTCGACCCGCTGAACCGGCAGGGCGAGCGAGAGAGGTGGGGCGACGAGTGTGCGCTCCGGGCCTGGAAAGTAGATCAGCCGGGATTCATACACTCGCAACAGCACGAGGATACCGCCGTAGATCAGGACCGCTGCTGCCACGATGGTCCAGCTCATCCGTCGGATCCAGGGCCCGGCCGGGCTCAAGCCGGGTAGTATCGCCGCGAGCCCCGGGCCATTTCGAGCAGGGAGGGGGCCGGCCGGAATCGTTCACCGAACTGCTCCTGCAACTGATACAAGATCTCCACTACCCGCGCCGGACCCAGATCATCGATCATTCGCAGGGGGCCACCGCGAAAGGCAGGAAAGCCGATCCCGAAGATTGCGCCGACGTCACCATCGCGGGGGCTCCGCACGACATTCTCGGCGCAGGCCATTGCCGCCTCGTTTAGCATCGAATAGATCAGCCGCCGCTCGACCTGCTCCGGCTCGGCATCCGCGGGGCGCACGCCGAGCAGCGGGTACACACTGTGGTCGACTCCGGCCTTGTGACCCCTGGTGTACTTGTAGAAGCCCTGCCCATTCTTGCGTCCCAGGCGGGTGGCGCCGAGCATGCGGCCGAGCGCGCCGGCCGGCTTCATCCGCTCCCCAAACGCCTCATACATGACGGTTCCGGCTTTGTCCGCTACGTCCAGCCCAACTTCGTCCAGAAGCGCGACCGGACCGACCGGGAACCCGAAGTCCGTCATCACGCGATCCATGAGCCCGATCGGGACACCTTCCTGAAGCAGGTGCCCGGTCTCGTTCAGGTAGGGTGACAGAATGCGATTGACCCAGAAGCCGGGACGGTCCGCTACTACGATCACTGTCTTGCCCATGCGCCGGCCAAACCGCACCGCGGTAATGATCGTGTCGGGACTGGTCGCCAGAGTTGGAATGACCTCGAGCAACGGCATCTTCTCCACGGGGGAGAAGAAGTGCATGCCGAGGATTCGCTCGGGCCGGCGCGCGTGAGAGGCGATCTGGCGGATCGGTATGGTGGACGTATTGGTGGCGAAGATCGTCTCCGGACGAACCTGCTCCTCGACTTCCGCCAACACCCGGCGCTTGGTCTCCAGGTCTTCGAACACCGCCTCGATCACCAGGTCGGC
>JAXDMF010000197.1:0-4823 GCA_034666205.1 Gemmatimonadales bacterium | reverse complement strand
GCTGTCGCACGATGACCTGCTCGGTCCGTCCGCCTTCCCGTTCCGCCAGCGTCTCTCCCACGCAGACCAGAGGCGTGGCGCCGGCTGCGAGCCCCGCCCTTGCCTTCTTGGCCACCTGCTCGTCGGTCTCGCCGAAGAGATGACGTCGCTCGGAGTGTCCTGCCAGCACGATTCGAGCGCCGGCTTCCATGAACATGGGGACCGAGATTTCGCCGGTGAAGGCGCCCTTCAATTCCCAATGGGCGTTCTGCGCCCCGACTCTAATGTCGGGCCGTCCTTGCATCGCCTGGGAGAGCACGGCAACCGACACCGCGGGCGGGTAGAACCAGAGACTGCGGCCCTCGACCGGCGCGGTGAGCGACAGAAACTTCTTGGCAAATTCGCGGGCCTCGGCCGGCCCGTGATTCATCTTCCAATTCGCCGCGAAAATGAGTTTGCGCTCACTCATAGCGCAAACTCATCCCGAGCGTAGCGAGGGATTCTTCGATCATGTGCTCGCCTCGTCCAGCGCCGCGACGCCGGGAAGCTCTTTCCCCTCCAGAAACTCGAGCGATGCGCCCCCGCCGGTCGAGACATGGGTGATCCGGTCGGTCAGACCTGCCTGAGCCACCGCCGCAGCGGAGTCGCCGCCGCCGATCACCGTGACCGTGCCATGCTCCGTTGCTCTGGCCATGGCACGGGCGATTGCCAGGGTCCCGTGATCGAATGGCGGCGTCTCGAACACTCCCATTGGTCCGTTCCACACCACTGTGCCAGCTTGCTCGATGCTCGCTGCGAAGCTCTTCTCCGTTGCAGGATCGATGTCGTAGACGGCCCAGCCCTCCGGAATGGCGTCCCGTTTCACCGTTCGGGTCTCGGTTCCGGGCGCCAGCTCCCGCGCGATCACCGCTCCCGTTGGCAGAGCCAGCTTCTTCCCCGCCTTCTTCATCAAATCGCGAGCGAGGTCAACCCGGTCGGGCTCTACCAGCGACTTTCCCGTCTCCAGGCCCATCGCCTTGAAGAACGTGCACGCCATTGCCCCGCCCAGGAGTATCTCGTCCACCTTGGGCAGGAGTGCCTCGATGAGATCGATCTTCCCGCTGATCTTGGCGCCGCCGAGCACGGCCACGAAGGGACGCCTGGGCTGGTGCAGCGCCTGACCCAAATAGCGGAGCTCCCGCTCCATGAGAAAGCCGGACACGGCCGGCTTCAGCAGCCGTGCGACCGCCTCGGTACTTGCGTGGGCCCGATGGGCGGAGCCGAAGGCATCGTTCACATAGAGGTCCCCCAACGCGGCGAACCGTTCGGCGAGCGTCACATCGTTCTTCTCTTCACCCGGGTAGAACCGGGTGTTCTCGGCCACAGCGACGCCGCCTCGGGGAAGCCGCTTCGTCACCGTGACGGCCTCCGGAGATGTGGGATCCGGTAGGAAGGTGACCGGGGCGCCGAGCAGCTTCTCCAACGACCGCACGACCGGCTGCATGGAGTCTTTCGGGTCGGGACCGTTCTTGGGCCGGCCGAGGTGGGAGAACAGTACCAGGCGCGCCCCCCGGTCGCGCAGATACTTGATGGTCGGCAGCGCGGCCCGGATCCGGGTATCGTCGGTGACCACCCCGTCCTTGAGCGGTACGTTGAAATCCACCCGGACGAGGGCCCGCCGCCCCTCGAGAGATCCCTTGTCCAGCGATTCAAGCGTACGCTTCACCGCCGCGATCCGACGTAGCCCACCAGGTCCACGCACCGGGCCGAGTAGCCCATCTCGTTGTCGTACCAGGAGGTGACGTTGACCAGCGTTCCGCCTACCACGGTGGTCGAGAGCGCGTCCACCGTGCTCGATTGGAGCGAGCCGATGTAGTCCACCGAGACCAACGGTTCGTCGCTCACGGCGAGCAGGCCCTTGAGCGCTCCCGATTTCGCGGCTTGGCGGAATGCGTTGTTCACTTCGTCGGCCGAGGTCGGCTTCTGGACCACGCAGGTGAGCGCCACTACCGACACGTCGGGGGTGGGCACCCGCAGCGAGACGCCGTCGATTTTGCCCTTCAACTCGGGAAGGACCAACGATGTGGCCTTGGCTGCGCCGGTTGTGGTCGGAATGATCGAAAGGGCCGCCGCCCGGGCCCGACGAAGGTCCTTATGGGGGAAGTCCAGGATCACCTGGTCGTTGGTGTATGAGTGGATCGTCGTCATGAAGCCACTCACGAAGCCGAACCGGTCCAGGATGACCTTCACCACGGGCACCAGGCAGTTTGTAGTGCAGCTCGCGTTGGAGATCACGTGGTGCTTGCCGGCGTCGTAGGCCTCGTGGTTGACCCCGTACACAATCGTGATGTCTTCCTTCTTTGCCGGTGCCGAGATGATCACCTTCCTGGCCCCGGCCGACAGGTGCAGGGCAGCCTGATCGCGATCGGTGAACCGGCCGGTCGACTCGAGAACGACGTCCACGCCGAGCTCCTTCCAGGGAAGCTTGGCCGGATCCTTCTCCGACAAGACGCGGATCGTCTTCCCGTCTACACCGAGCCCATCGCCCTGCGCGCTGACGTCTCCCGGGAAGCGCCCGTGCACCGAGTCGTACTTGAGGAGGTGCGCGAGGGTCTTGGTATCGGTCAGGTCGTTGACCGCAACGAACTCCAGCTCGGTCGCCTTCATCGTCTTGGCGGCCCGCAGCACATTGCGGCCGATCCGGCCGAAGCCGTTGATGCCTACTCGGATTGCCATTCGGTCTCCAGGTAATTGTCAGTCGCGAGTCACGAGTCACGAGTCGCGAGTCCTGCTCCGAAGCCCCCCATCTCCAGCTCCGTTACCGCGCGAGCAAACGTAACCGCCTCGACCCGCGCGGCGCCTGCCCCGACCAGCGCGGCGGCCGCGGCGGCGAGGGTGGCTCCAGTAGTGAAGACGTCGTCTACCAGCACCAGCTCGAGCCCTTTGACGGGCCCGGCACGAAACGCCCCGGCGACATTGGCATGCCGTGCCTCCGGGGTCAGTGCGGTCTGGGTTCGCGTCTCTCGCACCCGCCGGAGCAGGTCACAGCGGACCGACAGGTTCACCCGTGATCCGAGCGCGGCAGCAATACGCTCGCTCTGATTGTACCCCCGGTCCCGAAGCCTGTGCCCGCCCAGCGGGATCGGTACCAAGGATACCTGCCTCGTCAATGGCTCGAGCTGCCGCATGGCCTCGGCCATCGCTTCCGCGGCCCGGCTCCAGCCCTCGTACTTCAGCCGATGCACCGCGGCGCGAGCAGAGCCGTCGAGCCAGACCGCGCTGCGCGCTCGTGCCAACCCCACCGGCCACTCGGCACAGAGCCGGCATTCCAGCCCCTTCTGCGAGGGCTGGCCACAGCGCTCGCAGACCGGATGGGGCACCGCCCGCCAGCGCATCCGGCACAGGTCGCAGATGAGTGCATCGCCTTCGCGGTCCGGGACCGGCTCGTTGCAGAGAAGGCACGCCGGCGGGAGGAGCCAGCGTTCGACTCCCCTAAGCACGTCGAAGAGGTAGGGGCGACGCGTGCCTCGCCCGCCGTCAGCGAAGGAGCCTGCCCTGAGCCAGCTAGCGAAGGGCTGCATTCACCGCCGCCCGCATCACTTCCACCGGCGCATGCTTGCTGGGGTACCAGCACTCGAATGCGGCGGCACCCTGCGCGACCAGCATGGCCCGGCCATCGGCTGCGCGCCGGACCGTCGGCCGCATGGCCCGGACCCAGGAGGTCTCCCCCCTGGCGTACACCATGTCGAAGGCAATCTCGGCGCGGGCAAACCGGCCCGGCTCGATCGGCAACGGATCGCCGGCCCGGAGGCCAAGTGGAGTGGAGTTGATCAACACGCGGCACTCCGTGGGCGGCGCCAGCACCACCCCCCGAGCGGAGACCCACTGCTCGAATCGTCGCTGCCGGTCGGCGCTACGCGAGCCGGCCGACACCGAAACGCCCATCTCCTTCGCCGCCACGACAGCCGCTCGGGCCCCGCCGCCGGTACCGGCGATGAACCACGGCGCATCCGTCACCTGGAGCTGGTGAAGCGCCTCGATCAGGCCGTGGACGTCGGTGTTATCACCCACCAAGCGCCCTTCTTCGTCCCAGAAGGTGTTGCAGGATTCGACCGTTTCTGCGGCCTCCCGGCAGACGTCCACGGCTCCCGCGGCAACTTCTTTATGGGGCACCGTCACGTTGCCGCCGCCACCGGCGCGCCCCAGAGCGCGCATCAGCGCCGGGAGATCGTCGGCCGAGCACCGCAGCGGGACATAGGAGGCAGGGAGACCGAGCGCGCGGAAGGCGGCGTTCTGCATGAGCGGCGACAGGGAGTGGCTGACAGGATCGCCCAGGATTGCGAAGACGCGGGTAGCCCCGTTGATCACCGCACGGTGCCGGCCACCCGGCTCACCACACCGCCGATCAGCTCCTGGAGCTCGTCGTAGGTCTGACGGTAGCTGGCGAGGTCGGATCCGAATGGATCGCTCACCTCGGCCCGGCTCTCGTCGCGTCCGGCGTATTCGCCGAGCAGGTGCACCTTGTCTTCGCCGCCCAGCTCGGCCACCCGGGCCCGATGGTGGCCCGACATCGTGAGGATGAGATCCGCCGACTTGACCAGCTCGCGGGTGAGCAGCTGCGCGCGGTGTGCGCTCAGGTCGAGGCCGTGCTCCAGCCCGACGAGGTACGCGCCTTCGGAGACCGGCGCACCGTCCCACGCGCCGGTGCCGGCGGACGAGACAGTCACCTGCTCTACTCCCCGGCTCACGAGCGCCTCCTGCATCATTGCCTCGGCCATCGGGCTACGGCAGGTGTTTCCGGTGCAGACGAAGAGGAGGTGCATTGTCAGAAGATAATACGCGGGGAAGCGGGGAAGCGGGGAAGC
>JAXDMF010000196.1:0-6200 GCA_034666205.1 Gemmatimonadales bacterium | reverse complement strand
ATCACGGCGACGGTGCTCGGCGTTGATGCCCTCCGATCGGGCCAGTCAGCCGGCCTGAACCCCGCGTTGTATCTCCTGTTCGGCGGCACGCTTGGCGGTGTGCTGGCCGCGGCCGGGATGGCCTGGTGGCTGCTGGGGCCAATCGAGTCTACCTATCGCCGTGGTGGGCTGGCGATGGTCTGCGGGTTCGCCACGATCCTCCTCATGCTGATCTGTATCCCGGTGCATGAACTCCTCGGACGGAGCGGACTGTTCGGTCTCATGGGCCTCTGCACGGTGGCGGCCGCCCTGCTGGCAAGGCGTGCCCGACGCATCGGAACGAGCCCATGACACAGCGGCTCCTGGTCCAGGACCTCGGCCGCCGAGCCTATGGTGAGGTTCTCGACCTGCAGCGGACGCTCTGCCGCCAGCGGATTCAAGGTGAGCTGAACGAGGACCTGCTGCTCCTGGTAGAACATGAGCCAGTGGTCACGCTGGGCCGCGGCACTCGCCCCGGGAGCACCCCCTTAGCACCCGCAGAGTTATTACGCCGCGGTGTCGAGGTCTTCGAAGTCGAGCGGGGGGGAGACGTCACCTTTCACGGACCGGGACAGCTGGTCGGCTACCCGATCATCGACCTGCGACAGCACCGGGAAGATCTGCACTGGTATCTCCGCCGGCTCGAGGGGGGCTTGATCGGGGCACTCGACACGCTGGGCATCGCCGCAGGTGCCAACCGCGGGCTCACCGGTGTGTGGACTGGAGGGCGGAAGGTCGCGAGCATCGGCATCCACGTGAAGCAGTGGGTAACGTTCCATGGCTTTGCCTTGAACGTGACGACCGATCTCGACTACTTCGATCTCATCGTGCCCTGCGGTATCAGGGATGTCATCATGACCAGCGTCGCGCAGGAGCTGGGGCGAACCGATGCCGCCCTCTGGGAGGAGACGCGCAACGCGGTCATCGAGGGAATGGGCCGGGCCCTCGACCTCGAGCCGGTCGAGAACACAGCGGGGCGCGTGGGGTAGCGACCCCGGTTGCCTTTGGGAGAACAACTGGTTTTTCTCCCTAGTATGGCTGACTCGACCCGACGCCCCTCCCCAGATGCCCAGGCGGATCAGCGCATCACCGAGATTCTCCGCGCGGCCGAGAGTTGGTCCCGGGAGGCTCCCCGAGCCCTGATGCCGGCCATCCGGGCGGTATGCATCAGGTTGGCCGAGATGGTGGCGGACCAGCGGCACTACCTGGCACCCCTGCCTGAGCCACAGGAGACCGAGCGGCGAACGGTACTGTCGATGGTGGCAGACCGGCTCCGGTCGAAGCCGGTGACCGACGGAGTGGAGCTGCACCTGAAGGAGCTGGAGGAGCTGGAGTTGCGCTCCACCGGGTCGTGGGCCATCGTAGCGTCGGCTCAAACCGAGTGGATTACGACGGCCATCCGCTATCTGGAGAGCTGCGCGGCCCGCCTGCCCGCCGGCGAGCGCCCCGACCCGTACTGGGCCGACGACGTCGTGGCCGGGGTCATCGCGTCGGTGCGGGCCCTCATCGGCGTGGACGAGCTCCACGCGCGGACCGAGGCCCGCTACTCCGGTCCGGTAAGGCGGATCTCGCCGGAAGAAGAGGAGTAGGCCCGCACCCCGCCTTTTTCCGCAAATAGCTCGAAAAACCGGCCAAAGATCTCGATCCCGCTCCAGAGCTGAGCCAGATCGAGCTTTTCGTTGGGGGAGTGCAGTCCGTCGTCGGGGAGACCGATCCCGGTGAGGATCACTGGAGCCCCGGCCAGGCCGAGTTCGGGCACGATGGGAATCGACCCTCCCGCCCGCACCCGCACTGCGCTCCGTCCTACCACCTCCTCGAACGCCTCATCCAGCACCGCAAAAGCGGGCGCGTCCACGTCGACCTGAACCGGATCGCCCCCGTGCAAGAGGGTGACCTTCACGTCGGCCCAATCGGGAGCGGCTGCGGCGACCGCACCTTCGAGCGCTCGCCCGACCTCCTCGAATCCCTGACCCGGCACCAGGCGGAGGCTCACCTTGGCGGTAGCCTGAGCCGGAATGACGGTCTTGGCTCCTTCCCCGATGAACCCACCCTTGATGCCGTGAATCTCGAAGGTCGGAAGGGCCCATACCCGCTCGAACACGCTGCGATCCTCCAGGCCCGTCAGCTTCTTGCCGGTTACCTCGCTCCGGAGAAAATCTTCCCGATCGAAGGGGAGCTGGTTCCAGGTATCGAGCTCGGCTTTGGTGGGCGGCTTGACCGCTTCGTACACGCCGGGAATCCGGATCTTCCCGTTGCTGGACTTGAGCTCAGCCAGAATCCGCACCAGTGTCTCGATCGCATTCGGTGCGACACCGCCGTAGGTGCCCGAGTGGAGATCGCGCTCGAGCGTGCGCACCGAAATCTCGGCATAACAGAGACCCCGAAGCGCGGTGTACACCCCAGGCCAGCCCGGGGCATAGTAGGACATGTCGCACACCAGCGCCGCGTCGGCCCGGGTGCGCTCCGGCTCGTTTCGGAGGAGCTCGAAGATGACCTTGCCGCCACACTCCTCTTCACCCTCGAAGATGAAGTGAACGTTCAGCGGCGGCTTGCCCTTGGAGTCCAGCACGGCCTCATAGGCCTTGAGCAGGCAGAACACCTGGCCCTTGTCGTCGGAGGCCCCTCGGGCGTACAGCTTGCCGTCCCGCACGGCCGGCCGAAACGGCTCCGTGGTCCACTCCTCGAGCGGATCGGGGGGCTGCACGTCGTAGTGGCCGTAGATCAGGAGCGTCGGGGCATCCGGCACCCGCGGGCT
Organism: Gemmatimonadales bacterium; assembly: GCA_034666205.1. GTDB lineage: Bacteria > Gemmatimonadota > Gemmatimonadetes > Gemmatimonadales > GWC2-71-9 > CAVVWJ01. The sequence continues at coordinate 3,427 of JAXDMF010000196.1, read as the reverse complement.
CTCGGCCCACACCACCGGATGCCCGGGACCTTCGATGATATTGACCACCGGGCATCCGAGCTTTTTCAAGTGCCGCTCGAGCCACTGCGCCGCCTTGCGGCAATCGCCGGCGTGCTCGGGCAAGGCGCTGATGCTGGGAATCGAGAGGAACTCCGTCAGCTCCTGGAGCATCCGGGGCTGCTCACGTGCTACGAATGTTGGGTTCATGATGATCGCCTCTCCTGCTACGGCTTTGTTTCCACCGCCCGCTCCAGCCGCGCGTACGCGCTGTCGCCCTCGGCGCCCTCCATTAACGTCTTGAGGGCGCTCACGCTGCGGCCGACATCACGGTCGTGCCGCTCGTACCAGCGATCGAACAGGTCGAGCCGCGTCCGGTAGATTCGGGCGCCGATCAGCTGCGCATTGTTGATCGGCCGCTCCGTCAGCCGGCCGATCCGGTAGGTTCGGAAGCGCTGGGCGATGGGGCCTTCCAGTTGAGAGCGGGCCCACGCCGCCGCCGACCTCCGGCCTTCCTCCAATGTCGTGGAATCAGGATGCTGGCTGTACAGGGTCTCCAGCCGCTCCACCAGGGACGCGTAGTAGTCACCCAGAACGATCTCGTCGTGCCACCGGTCGGCCGCCTGCTGTGCCCTGGCGCTGTCGCCCCGTTCCTCGAAGAATGCCTGGGCCGAGCGATATCCGACCATCTGGGCAAAGCTCTCGTTGAACGGCGTCGCGCTCTTCACGTACAGCGTGTTGTGGGCGATCTCGTGAAATACGGTGAGGGCCAGCTCCACCGAATCTCGAGTGAGCGCAGTGGACAGGAGCGGATCGTTGAACCAGCCCAGCGTGGAGAACGCGGACGAGGGTCGCAGGTAGATGTCGTATCCCCGGGAGGAAAACCCGGCAGCCTCGCGCCGAGCCGCCACCGGATCGAAGAAACCCTTGTAGGGGATCCGCCCGACGATCGGGTACTTCCAGGTATAGGGACAGATGCAGTCCTTCGGGGCGGCCTGAAGCACCAGCAGGAGTGTGTCGCGGCCAACATCCGAGTAGGTGGTATACGTCTGCTTGGCCTCGAGGCCGAGCCGCGCGGCATAGTCCCGGGTCTGGAGCACCAGGTCGAGCGAGCGGCGGAGCGCAGGATCGATGTCGGGACGGCGCACCAGGCGTTCGATCGGCTGGCGGGACTGGAGGATTCGGGTTTCCTCGAAGCCTGCCCGGGTGAGGTAGCGAACGTCGTCACTGGCGAGGTATGCCGTGCCGTATCCGGCAAAGAGCGCCGCCACGAAAACGAAGAAGACCATGCGCCTCAACGCACCCGGACCAGGGCGACTCGCGGCTCGAGCGTGCTGGAGAGGGCCCCACCGGCCGGGTCTGTGAGCGTGAGGTCCACGGACGCGGCGCCGGCAGCCTGCACCACGCGAATGTGCCGGCCCGACCCTGCCCGCAATATTCCGCTGTGGTTGTAACCGACACCACTCGTGCTGTCCGGCACCAGGGGGTAGGAGAGGCCTTGCGCAGCGGCTTGTTGGCGGAAGTTCCAGCTCCGGTAGCGGAGCCGTCCTGTCGGCTCGGCAAAGCCGGGCAGGTCATCGAGGTAATTGGCCAGCTGCCACTCTCCAACCAGCTTGGCGAAGTCCTCGCCCGTCTGCGCCGCGACATTCGCGCCGCCGGTCTGCCCGGTGGCATCCAACCGATGAGTGAGGTCGGTGCCCAGGATGGTGTCGGCAGCGAAGTGATCGGCCAGCCACCGGACCATCAGCCAGTTGGCGCCACGCTCCTGCAGGCTACCGGTGGAGCTGCCCGGCTCGATCAGGAAGAAGTCCTCCGGCGAGGTGAGATACTCGAAGGCATTGTCGAGGTCGCCCCGGATGAACTCATCGAAGCAGGACGACGAATTCGGGCACTCGACATCCGGCACCTGCCGCCCGCCCAGCTCCTCCGCGAAGTGGGAAAGGCCCTCATTCAGCCAGGTATCCTCGGCGGTGCCACCCCGGATCAGCACGTGTTGATTGTAGCTGATCATGTGCTGGAACTCGTGGATGAACGTCGCGGGCAGGTGGCTTCGGGCAAACGCCTGAGTGATGTCGCACTGCGTGTTGTTCGGGTCGGGTACCAGCCCGTAGAAGACCTCGGCCTCGTTGGAACCCGGATTGGACGCCGATCGTGGCACGAGATCGGCGCCGAAGAAGTAGCCGAGAATGACTCGTCCCGTGCTGTTGCAGTCGGGGCTGAGCGCGTTCACGTGCTGAGTCAGCAATACCACGACGACGCCGTTCCCGTCGATATCCGACTCGCGCCCGAACGCGGTCGTGTCGATCGGATAGAGGAATTGGTCGAAGAGGTTTCTAACGTTGTCGAGCTGTGGAGTTGTGTAGCCACCAGAGGGCGCGGAGTCGTCCACGAAGATGGCCACTCGCTGCCCGATCGATAGGGCCGTTGCGGTGGTCTGCACGAACGACGTGCACGCAGACGTGGCGCAGACCAAGAAATTCCGTTTGTCGTTCAGCGCCGGCGGCGTGGCTGAGGCTGTCGAGATTCGTCCCTGGTTGAACAACGCCGCGCCGGGGCTCTGGGACAAGGCGCGCTCGCGGGCGCGCAACATGGCATGAAACGCCTCCGGAGCGAGCGAGCCCTGAAACGCGGAGAGGCGCGGCGAGGGGATAGGAGCGGCTCGGGCCGACGCCAGGACCGGAGATCCACCGGTCACCAGGTAGGGGCCCGATACCCCATTATTCGTCTCGCCGCTCGCGGTGGCAAGCGGCACGTAGAGATGCTCGGCACCGGTGCCGGAAGCCGCGGGGAGGCGAAGGCAGGCCCCATCCTGGGTGGGGTCGATTACCTGGTGCTCGCCCACGGCCAGCACGCGGACGCTCGCCTGGGTACAGCTCAGCGGAGGCCCGCCGCTGGGCCCCGTCCCGGCAGTGCAGCTGCCGATTACCATCACGGCACACGAAACGGCTAGAGACGAGCGCAACCGAGGCACCTGGCAACACTCCGCGAAACTGTAAAAAAGGGAAAAATGAACACCGGAAGCACTCACCGCGGACCTAGCAAGATAAAGCGCGGCAACGGGTTTTGACAATCTCACTACCTGCCGGTACCTTCTCTCCGTGTCCGAAAACATTCGGCTGTCGGCGGTCAGGTTCGGTGCTGACGGACTGGTGCCGGTCGTGACCCAGGAGAGCCGCTCCGGCGACGTTCTGATGGTCGCCTACGCCAACCGGGAAGCTCTCGAACGTACTCTCTCCACCGGTCTGGCCCATTACTTCAGCCGATCCCGCGGCAGGTTGTGGCAGAAGGGGGAGACGTCGGAGCATGTCCAGCGCATCACCGAGGTGCGGCTGGACTGCGATGGAGACGCGGTGCTGTACCGGGTGGAGCAGACCGGCCCGGCGTGCCATACTGGGACGCGTACCTGCTTCTCCACCGTCGTCAGCGGGGA
>JAXDMF010000195.1:0-11021 GCA_034666205.1 Gemmatimonadales bacterium | reverse complement strand
CTTTTTCTCCAGCTCCTGCTCGATTGCTTCCTGCACCCAACGCCGCACCCACACCCGCGGGTCATCTTTGTGGCGCACCAGGGCCGTGAGCGCCCTGGTATCGCCCTTGGATGCCAGATCCGCCAGCACCAGGGCCGGCAGCCGCTGCTGGCCCAGGATCCTCTCCAGCCCATCGATCATCGCTGAATCGGGCGACTCAGCCGCCGCGGCAATGGCCGCGTTCTGGATGACATCGCGGTAGGACGGCGTAGCCAGCCCGGCCAGTACCGCTCCCTTGGCGCCGACGGAGTCGAGCTGGGCCAGCGCCGTCAGCGCGCTCGCCCGGACCTCATAGCTCGAGTCGCTCTTCCACGCCGCCCGGGCGGCGGCCATGGCGCGGTCCCCGCCGACGCCGCCGAGTGCGGCTATCGCCGCCTCTCGTACCGCCGATGAGGTGTCCCGCGCCGCTGCCTCGAGTGGCGGGACGGCAATGGGCTCCGGGAACCCACGCAGCGCCGCCGCCGCCTGGGCCCGAATGAGATAGTAGTCCGCACTGCGGGCCGCTCTCGCGAGCGCGGCCGCAGCCAGGGAATCGCTGGTGCGCCGGCCAAGCTGGTCCATGACCCAGCTACGATTCCAGAGATCCGGATCGTGGGCCAGCTGGGCCGCGAGCCATTGAGTCGGCTGCTCGAAGGTGAGGGACTTGAGCAGGGCGTTGTTCTCATCGAACACGACCATGAGCGGGGGCGACTTCACCCCGGAGATGCGGATCAGCTGCTCCCGCTGGTCGAGCTCCACCTGCTTCCGCAGGTCTCCCCTCGAGGTTCCCACCCGGATGGAAATGGCGCCCCGGAACACCAGCGGCGTACTGAACCGAAAGCCGGTGGAATCGGCACGGGCGGTGTCCACCTGAGTCTGGCGCACGGTGAGGGAGAGCGCGGCTGCCGCCGAATCGTAGGCGGCGGTGACCACGAATTCCGGATGGCCGGCCTGATAGATCCACTGATCCCAGAACCAGTCGTAGTTTTGACCGGTGGCATCGAGCACGGCCCGGCGCAGTCCGTCGCTCGTGGCATTGCCGAATGCGTTCCTGGTCAAGTAGCGGTTAATCGCCGCCCAGAACCGCTCCCGGCCCAGCTGCTTCTTCAACATCTCCAGCACCAGCGCACCCTTGGCGTAGACGTTGTTGGAGTTGAAGGAGGCGAGCGGCACCCGGCGGCGGGCGTCGAGCGAGAGATATTGCCGGTATTCATCCAGATAGAACTCGTCCTCGGCTGATCGGCCGAGCTTGCTGCCCCAGTACTGGCCCGCCATAAACTCGGCCGTGCCCTCGTTGAGCCAGTAGTTGGCCCAGTTCTCAGTCGTCACCAGGTTGCCGAACCACTGATGCGCCAGCTCGTGAGGGATCAGCGTGTGCCGATACCACGGCCGATCTCGATATGCCCTGGCATCCGGCAGCCAATCCACCAGCGTGGTGGCGCCGACGTTCTCCATCCCGCCGACGAAGTCCGTTACCGTCGTTTGGGCGTACCTGGGCCAGGGGTATTTCACGCCGGTGAGCCGGGAGTACACCTCGATGATGTCCGGTGTGATCCCGAAGAGTCGGCGAGCGAGCGGCACGTCCTCGGGATAGACGTAGTACTCGATTGGGACGTCGTGCCAGCGATCGGTCACCTTTTTGAGCGGCGCCACGACGATCGAGATCAGGTAGGTCGATGCGGGTCGCTCCTGGGCCCAGTGCACCGTGTGGGTCGGCCCCCCTGCTCCACGGCCACCGGGGCGATCGGCCACCAGCCGGCCATTGGATACCACCGTGTAGCCGACCGGGACGGTCGCCACCATCTCCCAGGTGGCCTTGTCCTGGGGCGCACCGTAGGTGGGAATCCAGTTCGGGTTTCCGTCGGTGCCCCCTCCGCTGTAGATCTGCTGCGGCCGGTGGGGCCGACCCGAGTCGGCCTTGAAGAAGTAGAGTCCGCGCCCCTGGGTGATCTTGCCGCGGTAGTCCACCGTGAACCGGACGGTGTCGCGAAATCCCACGGGCTTGACCAAGCGGACGATCAGGGTGTCACCCGGTCGGGCAAACCGAAGCGGCGACCGACCCCGTGATCGCGATTCCATGGTCACCGACCGAACCGCCAGCCGGCGCCCCATGTCCATGACAATCGAATCCAGTCCGGGCCGAAGCGAGACGACGGTCGTCGTCACCTTGCCGTCGAACGCGGTTGCATCCCAGTCGAAGTGCGCGACCTCGATTCGCTGATGGATGAGGTCGTAATCGTGCGAGGGGGTGTCGCGGCCGCTGAGGATGCGCTCGGCGTTGGTTTGCTGGGCTACGAGGCGACATGGAAGGGCGATGAGTCCGCCTACGATTGTCACCCTGACGCTGACGACGAGCGCAGCGAGGAGGCGGCTGCTGATCACAGCGACAAGGTCAGTTGCGCGAGCGGTGAGAAGGTGAGTCGGTGGTGCCGGGTGGGCCCGAGAGCCTGAAGGCCTTCCTGGTGCTCCTCGGTGCCGTAGCCCACGTTGGTGAGCCAGCCGTACCCCGGATGCCGCGCGGCCAGCCGGTGCATCAGCGCGTCGCGCACAGTCTTGGCCAGGATGGCGGCAGCGGAGATCGAATGACACCGCGCGTCGCCATCGATCAGCGCCTCGTGAGGGTAGCCGATCTCCGGGAGCGGGAGTCCATCTATGAGGATACGGTAGGGCTGCCCCAGGGTGTAGCAGTGGATGAGTCGGGCGATTGCCCGCCGCATGGCGATGGCGGTAGCCACACGGATGTTGTAGCGGTCGATCTCGTGGGCCGAGGCGGCCCCGATCCCGAACGCCACCACACGGCAGCGGATCCGTTCGGCCAGCCGCTCCCGCACCGAGGCAGGAAGAACCTTGCTGTCGCGGAGCCCTCGAACCGCGGAACAGCCGGGGGGAAACACGACGGCCGCGGCCACCACTGGTCCAGCCAGGGGGCCACGGCCGGCCTCGTCTACCCCGACGAGGAGTTGCTCCTCCGCCCAGACCGCCCGTTCGCGGGTCAGCGTGGGACGAGGGGCCATTGGCTAGGTCTCGCGCTTCTCCCGGATCCGGGCGGCCTTGCCGCTCAGCGCGCGCAGATAGTACAGCTTGGCGCGGCGCACCCGTCCCCGGCGGACCAGCTCGACCGAGGCGATGGTGGGGCTATGCAGCGGGAAGAGTCGCTCGACCCCGACACCCGCCGAGATCTTGCGGACCGTGAAGGTCTCACTGATCCCGCCGCCACGCTTGGCGATGACCATCCCCTCGAACGCCTGGAGCCGCTCCTTGTCGCCCTCACGGACGCGGACCATGACCCGGACTGTGTCTCCCGGATCGAATGCAGGAATGTCCGTGCGCAAGCCCTCACGGGCCACCTCTGCTAATCGCTCCATGGTCGGGTTCTCCGTCGGTCCGGCGTTTGGGTCTGCAAAACTGCAACGATTCTAGTACGGTGACTCGGATTTGTCATCCTGCCAGCAGTCATTGCGAGGGTCCGAAGAGCCTGCCCTGAGCGCAGCGAAGGGACCCGTGGCAATCCCGTGGGGCCGCCGCCGGATTGCTTCAGCGGCTGCGCCGCTTCGCAATGACTACCTTTCGAGCTTCTCCCACAGGTCCGGCCTTCGCTCCCGGGTCAGCCGCTCCGACTCCGCCTGGCGCCACGCCTCGATCTCCGCGTGATTGCCCGAACGCAGCACCTCGGGAACCGCCAGCCCCCGATATTCGGGCGGCCTGGTGTAACTCGGCGGGCTCAGCATCCCATCGTAGTGCGAGTCGGAGCTGGCCGACTCGTGATCGCTCATCGCGCCGGGGAGCAGCCGGACCACCGCATCCAGCACGCAGAGAGCGGCAGGCTCTCCGCCGGACAGCACGAAATCGCCGATCGACAGCTCTTCGGTGGCGAGCCCGTCGGCGACTCGCTGATCCACGTCCTTGTAGTGGCCGCAGAGCAGCGTGAGCCGCTCGCCCAGTGATAACCGCACCGCATCGTCGTGGGTGAAGCGCCGGCCCCTGGCCGAAAGCAGGACGATCGGCCCGGTTGGCCGGAGCGTTTCCACCGCCTCGAAGAACGGCTCCGGCTTGAGCACCATCCCCGCCCCACCGCCATACGCGTAGTCGTCTACCGTCGCGTGGCGATCGTGGGTGAAGTCGCGGAGCTGCACCAGCCGGAACTGCACCAGGCCCGCCGCCGCCGCCCGGCCCGGGATGCTCGTCGCCATGTAGGGGGCGATGACCTCGGGAAACAGCGTCACCACATCGATTGTCAGCATCAGAGCCCTCGCGAGTCATTCCGAGCGTAGCGAGGAATCGGACGGCCTACCCATTTAGATCGCGATGCCGACGTTCAGCGGGCCGCTCCCTCGCTGCGCTCGGGATGACGTGCTTGACCGCTCGCTAGTCCAACAGCCCGTCTGGCAGAGTGACCACAAGCCTCCGCCCCGCCCGGTCCACCTGCTGCACGAACTCCTTCTTGTAGGGCAGGAGAAACTCGCGCTTGGGGCCCTGCACCTCGATCATGATCCCGGCGGGCAGCTCGTAAACCGCCGACACCAGTCCCAGCGGCGTCTCGTCGGCCAGACGGACCGAGAACCCGTTCAGCTCGTGGAGGTAGACCTCATCCTCGGCCAGAGGCCCAAGCGCGCCGACCGGAACACCGAGAAAATGCGCCCGGAATGGCTCCAGGGCATCGCGGCTGTCGACCCCGGCGAACTTTACCAGCCATTCGCGGTGGTAGCTCCGACTCCGTTCAACCGTGAGGGGTCCGGCCACCGTCTCTCCAGCCAGGTCAACCACCCAGATCTGTTGTCCGGGGGCGAAGATGGTGGCCGGATCGTCGGTCAGCGGAAAAAGGTTACAGTCACCCTTTAACCCATGCGGCTTTCTCAGCCTGCCCACCACGACCTGGCGGGCACCCTCGGCCATTACGCCTTGGTCGTCTGAAACACCCCGGCCTGCTTCAGCAATGACTGGACGGTGTCCGACGGCGTCGCGCCCTTCGCGATCCATTGCCGCGCCTTCTCGGCGTCGATCTGCACCTTGTCGGCGGCAGTGGCGCCCTTCGGGTTGTAGGTCCCGAGGATCTCGATGAACCGCCCATCGCGGGGCGACTCCTGGTCGGCAACCACAATGCGATAGAGCGGCAGTTTCTTCCGGCCGACGCGACGCAGGCGAATGCGAGTTGACATACCTGTTCCTGTGTGTGCGGGTTACCCGGGGAATCCGCCGCGCCCGAAAGGCAGCTTCAGACCGGCGCCTCCGGTCTTCCCCGCGATCTTCATGAACTTCTGCATCTGCTTGAACTGGCTCAGGAGGGTGTTGACCTCCTGTACGGTGCGGCCCGCTCCCTTGGCGATGCGGAGCCGCCGCTGCCCGTTGATGAGGTCCGGGTTCGACCGCTCCTTGGGCGTCATCGAGAGCACGATGGCCTCGACATGCTTGAGCTTCTTATCATCCAGCTTGGCCGCCTGGAGCATCGCCGGGTTTATGCCCGGCAGCATGCCGAGCACGTTCTTGAGCGGCCCCATCTTCTGCATCTGCCGCATGGCGTTGAGGAAGTCGCCGAGGTCCATTCCCTTCTTGGACTGGACCTTCTTGGCCAGCCGCTCGGCTTCCTTCTCATCGACGGTCGATTGTGCCTTCTCGACCAGGGACAGAATGTCGCCCTGCTGGAGGATTCGCCCCGCCAACCGGTCGGGGTGGAACGGCTCCAGCGCATCGAGCTTCTCGCCCACCCCGATGTACTTGATCGGTGCGTGAGTGACACCGTAGATCGAGAGCGCTGCGCCACCGCGGGCGTCGCCATCCATCTTGGTGAGGATGACGCCGGTGACGCCAAGCGCGTCGTGGAACCCCTTGGCGATCCGGACCGCGTCCTGTCCGGTCATGCCGTCGGCGACGAGCAGGATCTCGTGCGGCGAGACCGCCGCCTTGAGCCGCTTGAGCTCGTTCATCATCTCGTCGTCGATCTGGAGCCGGCCTGCGGTGTCGACGACGACGCTCCGGGCCCGCGCCTTGCCCGCGGCTGCGATGCCGTCCCGCACGATCTTCACGACGTCCTGAGAGGCGTTGTCGCTGTAGACCCCGACCTCGACCTGCCGTCCCAGCGCGTGCAGCTGGTCGATGGCGGCGGGACGGTACACGTCCGCGGCCACGAGAAACGGCGCCTTCTGCTCCAGCTTGAGCCGCTTGGCCAGCTTGCCCGCGGTGGTCGTCTTGCCCGAGCCCTGAAGTCCGACCAGGAGAATGACCGTCGGCGGCACCGTCGCGTAGGCGATCGGCGCCTGCTTCTCACCCAGCAGTACGACCAGCTCGTCGTACACGATCTTGACCAGCTGGTGCCCGGGACGGACGTCCTTGAGGGAGGCTAGACCCACGGCCTTGGTCTGCACCCGCTCCAGAAAATCCCGGGTCAGATCGAAGCTCACGTCGGCCTCGAGCAGGATCCGCCGGATCTCCCGGAGCCCCTCTGTGACTGCGTCTTCCGTCAAAACGCCGCGCCCTGCTAGCCGCTGGAGCGTGGCGTTGAGTTTACTGGAAAGCTCGTCGAACATAAGCCCGTAAGAGTAATCCCCAAACGGACTTTCTTCAAGGAGGCCGGGAAGCAGGGAGGCAGGGAAGCGGGGAGGCTGGGAAGAAAAGAACGACACCCGCCCGTGTTCTCGACGCCCCTTCCACGCCTCCCCGCGTCCCCGCTTCCCCGCTAACCTTCCTCCATGTCGACGATGCAGGACATCACCAACCCCGAAGAGCGCCAGCGCAGCCTCGATAGGATGAAGCGCCGGGCTACGGGCCTGCTGGTGCTCATGGGGGCCATCTTCGTCGCCACCAGCTTCCTGGAAGGCCAGCACGCCTGGGTCGGGTACGTTCGCGCCACGGCCGAGGCGTCACTGGTGGGCGGCATCGCCGACTGGTTTGCCATCACGGCACTCTTCCGCCACCCCTTGAACATTCCCATTCCCCACACCGCCATCATTCCCGCCCGCAAGGATCGCATCGGGCGGAGTCTCGGCAACTTCGTGCAGAACAACTTTCTCTCGCCGGAAGTGTTGACCGCCAAGTTGCGGGCCGCGCAGATCAGCCGGCGCGCCGCCGAGTGGCTGAGCGATCCCGAGCGCGCGGGCACCGCCGCGCAGCACCTCGCGTCCATGCTGCGGAGCGCCGGGAGTGTGATCCGGGACGAGGATGTCCATGCCCTGCTCGATCGGAGCGTGGTCGAGCCGCTCCGTCGGATGGCGATCGCACCGGTCCTGGCCAAAGGCCTGGCGCTCCTGACCGTAGACGATCGCCATCAGCAACTGCTCGACCGGGTGATTCACGGGCTCACCCGGCTCGTGGCGGAGAACGAGGCCCTGATCCGGGACCGGATCCGGGAGGAGAGCCCCTGGTGGGTACCCGAGCTGGTGGACGACCGGATCCATCAGAAGGTCCTGGGCGGGATCGAGCGGACCCTATTCGAGGTCGGGGCGGACCCCAATCACCCGCTGCGCCACCAGTTCAACGAGCTGCTCGCCGACTGGATGGTGCAGCTCCAGGAATCTCCCGAGGTGATCGCGCGAGCCGAGGCGATCAAGCAGCAGGTACTCGATCCGGAGACCAGCGGCCGGCTCGCCGCGTCGCTGTGGGAAGAGTTGAAGCAGGTGCTCGGGCGGCAGCCGTTATCGGACGATGGCGCACCGGGTGCCGTGGCTCGCGGCCTCGCGGCGCTGGCCGCCGCGGCGCTGGATGATGAGGCATTGCTGGAAAAGATCGATGGCTGGGTGATCGGGGCCGTGCTTCGGGTGGTGGAGCAGCATCGTGGCGAGGTGGGCCAGCTGATTGCCCAGACCGTCAGCTCATGGGATCCGCAGGAGACCTCGCGGCGGATCGAGCTCCTGGTCGGACGCGACCTTCAGTTCATCCGGATCAACGGGACGCTGGTGGGCGGACTGGTGGGGCTGTTGATCTATACGGTTACCCACGCCTTTGGGCATTGACGGACGTTGCCATCCCCGCGGCATCAACACCCGCCGAAAGCGGGCGCGTGGATGTCATAGGAAATCTCGCTACCTGGTGATGAATGCTTTGGGAACTTGTCCCCAGTCGGTCCATCCATCCGGCGCGAGCACGTAGCGCGTCGCGGGCTTCCCGTCCAGCTCGAAGTTCTCCAGCACAGTGCGATAGCCGTTGCGCGCGGTCGATCGCAGCTTGCCGCCATAGCCCCAGATGAAACGCTCCGCCGACCGGTTATCGTCCCACACGACATACCAGACCAGCGCTGGCCCCCCGGGCGTAGCGTAAACCCGGTACCGATCGCCTCCCCAGCCGATCGGGCCTCTGCTTGTGACCTCCGAAGACCCGGCGAGCTGTGACATCAGCACCCGGATCTCACCTTCGCCGAGCACGTCCTCGTACACGATGCCCGTGTCCGGAGGAAAGGCCAGCGTCACCGGCGCATCCCCCCGGGCATAGCGGTCCGGAAACAGTATCTGCTCGGTCGAGACCGGCATCCGGGGACCGTACGGAATCGAGTCTCTACCGGACTCCTTCCACCAATGCATGAACTCGGCACCGGCGAGATAGGGGAAGATCAGGGCTTCTCGCACAATCAGTGGGGCCTTGGCAAAGACGGGCATCGAGGACTGCCCCTCTTTCACCTGCTCCCGGTACATCTCCCAGAATTCCGGATTGCTCGTCACGTTCTGGCCTGACGCCAGCACATCGATGGATACGAGGGTAGCCTGCCCTTCCAGCACCGCCTGCGCCGCAGTGAGCCGGTCGTTGTTTGCGGTCTCGTGCAGTATGGAGTCGAGCGGGAGATATTGGCCCTGAAGTGCATGGACCATCTCATGGGCCAGCACTAGGCGCAGCTGCGTGGGGTCGGCCCCCACGACTCCGAACAGCGTAGCCGAGTCCGGGTCGTAGTAGCCGGCGACCTGCTCGGTGTAGAGATCGAGCAGGAGCGACCGAAGCTGGAGCGTGTCCGGCAGTAACCCGAACAGGCGATACGCAGTCTGGAGACCGCGCAACCTGGGGGGTGGCAACTCCTCGTCGAGTTTCCGGATCAAGTAATTCCGCACCTGTTCGCGGCTGCGGAGCGCCGATCGGGGTGGGGACTTGAAATGCAGCCCTGTGACACGCTCCACCGGCGTTTGCAGGCTGTCCACCAGACGCCTCAGGGCATCGGATGAGGAGCTCTTCGGCGCCTCGCCACGGCAGGAGAGCAGCGCCGCAGCAGCGACAACGGCTGTCATCCCGAGCGCTGCTCTCATGCGCCCATGATGAAGTTGCGGTACCAATCGGCCAGTCGGGGCCCGACCAGATAGGCGGTCGCGGCGCCGACGGAGAGAAAAATTCCGAACGGCACCAGCTTCTTGTGCCCGGCCAGGAGCAGCGGCAGGAAGATCAGGCTGCCGAGGAATGCGCCGAGGAACACCGTGAGCAGGACCCCCTGCCAGCCGAGGAACGCACCCACCATGGCCATCATCTTGATGTCGCCCCCGCCCATCGCGTCTTCCTTAAATAGCCAGGTCCCGGCGGTGCCGACGAGCCAGAGCCCGCCGAACCCGACGGCAGCGCCGAGTGCCGCAGTGACCAGGCCGCTGAGCCCGGCTACAGCCGCGCCGAACACCAGCCCGATGACCAATCCGCCCCAGGTGAACTCGTCGGGGATGATGTATGCGCGCGCATCGGTCATCGCGATCCCGAGCAGGATGGTGCCGAAGACAGCCCCGCGAACCGCTTCGAGCGTGGGCCCGTTCCTCCACGCCATGTAGGCCCAGATGCCGGCGGTGGCCAGCTCGATCAGCGGATACTGCAGCGAGATCGGCTCTCCGCAGCGGCGGCACCGCGCCCGAAGAACCAGCCACGAGAGCACCGGAATATTGTCGTACCAGACCAGCCTCCGGCCACATCGCGGGCAGCTCGACGGCGGCCGGACCACGGATTGCTTCGGATCGGCTCCCCACCGCAGGATGCAGACGTTGAGGAAGCTGCCGATGACCGCGCCCAGTAACCCGGCGTAAACGATGTACAGTCCGGCGAGCTGTCGATCAACTGACACGGGTGACCTCGTACAAGAGAATACCGGCGGCGACCGCCACGTTGAGTGACTCCACACCCGGGGCCAGCGGTACCGCGATCCGCCGGTCGGCGGCCGCATCGACCGACGGCCCGACGCCCGCACCCTCATTCCCCACCACCAGCGCCACGGCTGGTCGATCCGCGCCCCGGGCCAGCAGCCGATCACCAGTTTCGCCGGCTGCGTCCGCCACCCAGATCTGCGCCCGCTGGAGCCGGACCCAGGCCACGAACTCATCGGGGGCCGCGGTGACCGCCGGCAGGCGAAAGCTCGCACCCATGGCGCCACGGATCACCTTGGGGTTGGTAAGATCGGCCGTGCCTTTGAGTGCGACGAGTCCGGCCGCTCCCAGCCCCAGCGCGGTCCGCAGCATCGTCCCGACATTGCCCGGGTCCTGCACCCCGTCGAGCACGAGGATGGCGGCGCCCGGATTCATCCTGATGTCGCTGAGCGTCCAGCGCTTCGGCTCAATCACCGCAATGATTCCCTGCGGGTGCTCGGTATCGGCGAGTCCCTCCAGCTCGGCGTCCGTGAGGTCTTCGACCTGCACGCCGTGGGTGAGCAGCGTTGCTTTGAGCGCCTTTCCGCGGGTGGTACTTTCCAGCGCCGGGGACGCGGCAGCCCCCCGAAGAGTCACCGCGGAGCCGAGTGCTTCTTCGACCAGCCGAACACCTTCCGCCAAGGCCAGGCCGCGCCGCTCACGCCCACGGCGGCGGTGCAGGTCTCGGATCAGCGTCTGAAGGGAGCTACTCATGGAGAGGCTCACCCGATGAAGATCGCGCTCACCATCGCCGGCTCGGATTCGGGCGGCGGTGCCGGCATCCAGGCCGACCTCAAGACCTTCCACCAGTTCGGCGTATTCGGTACGTCCGTCATCGTCGCCCTCACCGCGCAGAATACTCTAGGGGTTCGTGCCGTCGAGGTGGTGCCCGAGGCCATGGTGCGCGCGCAGCTCATCGCCCTGGCCGAGGATCTT
>JAXDMF010000194.1:0-7170 GCA_034666205.1 Gemmatimonadales bacterium | reverse complement strand
TTCGGCGACGGTGTCTCTCGCGGAGGAGCCACGGGCTGTGTCTTCAGCGGTGAAGACCGAGATCCACCGGTATTTGCTGGTCGTCCATCGTACCGGTGACGCGCGCCCCACCGGCTCGAAGGTCGCGACCTCACAGCGGGCGCTGAGGAGCGAGTCGCCGTGGGGCCCTTGGAGACGATCGTTGGGCGGGTCGACCGGGAGGTCGAGGCAGCGGCGCTGAGCCTGAATCCGTGGAATGCTGGTCGGCTGAGACAGAACCCCCAGCATCGTCTGGCGGAGCAGGCTGTGGCGCGAATCGTCGGGCGCGGGCAGGGTTTGGGCCGCAGCACGTCCTACTCGGGTAGCCAGGAAAACGGCTAGTAAGATCGTTCGTTGAGTGGGGAACATTCGTTAAAGGTAGAAGGCTACGGCTTGCGGGCGTCAGCTGCGCGATTCCGGGTGGCCAATCACACCGGCTATTTGGTAATGAACCATGAGCCACTCTTGAAGCGGAGTAGCCCACAGCCCATAGCCCCAAAGCCTAATGTTCTACAATCGTGTTCCCCGCAAGGGTAATCGCGGTCTGGGCCAACAGCCGGCCGTTTGCCGTTGCGCCGGTGTTCATCGTGATCTGGGTCGCGGACATGACCACACCTTCCATGTGGGCCGTGGTTCCAATCGCCACGACACCGGCCACCTGCCAGAAGACGTGCTCCGCCACTGCGCCACCGGTCAGGACGACCCGCGCGGCGGACGCCTGGGTGACACCCCCAGCGATCTGAAAGATCCAGACATCATTCGCGTTACCGTTGAGGGTGACGTTCCCCGGGATGGTCACGGTGTTGGACCATTTGTAGAGGCCCGCAGGAAGGGTGAGCCCGCCAAGATTGCCGCTGGCCAACTCGACGTGATCAGGCAATGGCCGTCCCGCGGCATCGGTGTACGCGGTTTCCATGTCGCTGATCGCGGTGGTCAGGTTGGCCGGGGTCGGAACCGCATAGTCGGACGCGTAGATGTTTCCAGTCACCTGAGGCGAGGTCGAAAAGGCCCCACCGGCCGGAAGGTCCTGGGCGAATCCGCTATAGAAGCTCGCCGCGGCCGGGCTCAGCCCGACGTTCCCGGTAATGTCGGACGTGGGAACGTTCGTGGTTGCCTCCTTGGACAGAATCACGTAGGTGCCGGCCGTCCCCAGGACCACTGGCGCTGGACCACGGCCTTGAGCTCCCCCGCCCCCTCCGCCTCCCGCGCCGGTACCTCCGCCCGGGTCGATCGGAGATAGGTCTACCGGATTGCTGCAGCCGTTATATCCGGCCACCAGGCCGATCAGTAGCAATCCACCCAACCACGTGCCCTGTTTGGAATAGTTCTTGGATCGATTCATTAGTTCTCCTTCTTCTCGTGAATGCTGCGTGAGCACACAGTCGGCTCGGCTCCCGACAGCAGGCCGAACCTGAGCGAAGCTTTCAAGCGGCTTTTTGGCGGGAGCCTACAGGTCGGGGTTGGAGCTTCCCTTGCGTCGGAGTTCCATGTTCTCAGCCTGCATGTGGCGCTGCTCTTCCATCTGGTTCACCTCCAGCTCGAACTGGCCGCCGTAGCGGATGAGCTTCGATAGCTCGGTCTCGCCAGCGTACCCCTTTGATTGGGCGCGGGGTGGAGGTTGAGCGCGTGCGGTACTGCTGGTCCATCTCGAGGTGGTCACGCTGGGGCCCTTCGAATAGTGTGAGTGGGAGGGAGGGGGAACCTATCCGAATCGTGGGCTGAGAAAATCGGGAGACGACCTAGCGCGATGAGAGGTCAGATTCCCCCCGATGTCCCATGTACTATTCTTGGAGCGGTGTCGCCAGTCGCCAGTCGCCAATGGCCCATAGCCCACAGGCTCAATGAGATCCAGGGTCGCGCTCCCGCAACCTGTGATGTACCTCCTGACGTCGGCGCTGCTCGCCATCGTGTACTATGGCGCGGCCCGGCTCGGCCTCCGGTACGCCTCCATCGGCCAGAGTGTCTCGCTAATATGGCCCCCCACCGGGATCGCCTTTGCCGCGCTCACCCTATTGGGGTACCGGTACTGGCCCGGTGTCGCGCTGGGCGCCTTCCTCGCGAACGCCGGAACCCCGGTCCCGCTCCCCGCGGCCGCCGGCATCGCCCTGGGCAATACACTCGAGGCCCTGGTGGCCGCGTACCTGCTCCGGAGTGTGGCGGGTCCCCGGCCGCGGCTGGACGACATCAGGCACGTACGCACGTTCCTCCTGGCTGCACCGGTGGGAGCACTGTGTGGCGCTCTCATCGGACCGGCGAGTCTCTGGTTGTCGGGAGCGCTATCCTCGCCGGCACTGCCTGGGGCCGCCGGGGTCTGGTGGACCGGCGACCTGCTCGGTGCGCTGGTTGTCACACCGGTCTTCCTCACCTGGGCCGTTCCCGGCCTGGTCCAGGCTAATCCCCGTCGCCTCCTCGAGGTATTGGTGCTGTGCGTGGGCACCATCGCCGGGGCCGAGCTCGCCCTGGGCCGCTACTTCGGCGTTTCCAGTCTCCGTGCGGTGAACTATCCGTATCTCCTCTTTCCCTTTGTCATCTGGGCGGCATTGCGCTTCGGCGCGCGCGGCGCGTCGCGCATGACGCTCACGGTCGCGGCGGTGGCTGTGGTGCACACGGTTCAAGGGGGTAGCCCCTTCGTGAGTGCGACCGCGCTGAGGACACTCTTCGGGGTCGCCAGTTATCTCCTTGTCGTCGCGATAACCGGGTTGGTGCTGGCGGCGGCGGTGCGGTGGGAGCGGGAGCAGGCGACCCAGGCCTTGGCGAAGAGTGAGGACCGGCTTCGGCGCGCCCTGGACGCGGCCCGGATGGGAACCTGGTTCTGGTCGGTCGAAACCAATGCGCTTACCGGCGATGATAATTTGCGCCAGCTCTACGGCCTGGGCCCCGACGAGCGGATGTCCACCTACGAAGAGTTGCTGGAGCGGGTGCATCCCGATGACCGCGCGCTGGTTGCAGCCGGGGTGCGAAAGGTGATTCAGGACGGCGGCGATCTGGACTACGAGTTTCGAGTGCTTCTTCCCGACGGACGGGTCCGCTGGATCGCAGAGCAGGGCGAGGTACGGCGTGACCAGGACGGCCATCCGGTATACATGACCGGCGTCTCCACCGACGTGACTGAGCGCCGCATGGCGGAGGAACGACTGAGACAGGCGCACCGGATGGAGTCGGTCGGGCGTCTGGCCGGCGGCGTGGC
Organism: Gemmatimonadales bacterium; assembly: GCA_034666205.1. Taxonomy (GTDB): domain Bacteria; phylum Gemmatimonadota; class Gemmatimonadetes; order Gemmatimonadales; family GWC2-71-9; genus CAVVWJ01. The sequence goes on along the minus strand of JAXDMF010000194.1, from coordinate 3,965 downwards.
ACACGAGGCCAATAACCAGATGAGTGTGATACTGGGGTCGGCGGACTTCATCCTGGCACGGACGGACGTGCCGGAACCGGTGCTGGTGGACGTGGAGTTCATCCGGAAAGCGGCCGAACGCACGGCGGCCGTGACCGCACAGCTATTGGCCTTCAGCCGCCGGCAGATTTTGAAACCCGAGGTGCTCGACCTCAATGCGGTTGTGACCGGCTGGGAGCCGGTGCTCCGGCGGATCGTCGGCGCGGATTGCGGGGTCGTGCTGCGGCTGGCGCCGGGACTCGGGCCGGTGAGAGCCGATCCCGGGCAGCTGGAGCAGGTCCTGCTCAACCTGGGCCTGAATGCGCGGGACGCCATGCCGCGGGGAGGCACGATCTCGATCGAGACCTTTCAGTGCGAACTCACTCCCGCGTACCGGCGGGCCAAGCCGGGCACGGCAATCCAACCGGGTCAGTACGTCGTGCTCGCCGTGAGCGATACCGGTCACGGGATGGACAAGGAAACGATGAGCCACATCTTCGAGCCGTTCTTCACTACGAAAGGGATTGGACAGGGGACCGGTCTCGGCTTGTCCACGGTGTACGGCATTATCAAGCAATCGGATGGCTACGTCTGGGCGTATAGTGAACCGGGGCAGGGCACCACCTTCAAGATCTATCTCCCGCTCCGAGCCGGGACGGTGTCGCAGGGGAAGCGAGACTCGGTGCCTGGGCATGCGATGACGGGTGAGACGATTCTCGTGGTCGAGGACGATGAGGGCGTCCGGCATATGATGACTCGGGCGCTGGAGGACGCCGGCTACCGCGTGCTTGCGGCCGCCGGGGCCACCGAGGCGATCGAGGTGGTGGCCCGCACGCCGGAGAAGATCAGCTTGCTCCTGACTGATATCGTCATGCCGGGCAAAAGCGGCCGCGAACTGGCTGAGCAGGTCGAAGAACTGAGCCCGGGAATTCCCATGCTGTTCACGTCGGGATACACCGATGGCGAGATCGAGCGCCGCGGGCTCCTGCGGCCAGGGGCGGCCTTCATCCAGAAGCCGCTGACGCCTCGCGCGCTTGCTCGCGCGGTACAGAAGGTCCTGGCAACGGCTAGTCCTCTGCTGGGGGGGAGCGGCGGCGCTGTTTAGTGGCGGCCCGCCGTCGCTTGGCCTCGAGCCGCGCGGCCTTCGCCGCCCGGCTCGGCCTGGTGGGCTTCCGTTTCTTGCGGACGGCAAGCGCCGCAGCCACCACTGACTGGAGCCGGGCGGTCACGTCCTCTCGATTGCGGAGCTGGCTGCGGGAACCGCTGGACACCAGTCGCAAGCGGCCGGCTGAATCGAGCCTGGTCCTCAGACGCTCCAACAGTTGACCCCGCTGCTCCGGCGTGAGCGTGGGCGACCCGGCAACATCCCACCAGACTTCGATGCGGGTCGATGACGTATTCACGTGCTGGCCGCCGGGACCGCCGGAGCGCGAGGCCTGGTAGTCGAGCTCTGATAAAGGAAGGCGGAGTTCGGGCGTGATCTCGAGGATGTTCTCATCGGGCATGTGTAAAACTAGTCGCGAGTCACGAGTCACGAGTCGTTGCGAGGACGCGGAGCGTCCGAAGCAATCCCGCCGCTCCCAAGCACGAGCCGCCGGATCGCCACGCGGGGCTGCGCGCCGCTCGCGATGACTACCGCCGTACCGCAGTACCTACCGCCCTACCGCCGCTTTATCCACCGCCTTACCGCCCTCACCGTTTCGCAGTTACGTTTCTCCCCATGGCCAACCTCGAAACTCTGCGTGCACACCTGAACACTCTCGGACGAGTCGTGCTCGGTTACTCCGGCGGCGTGGACTCGGCCCTCCTTGCCGTGGTTGGGGTGGACACTCTCGGCGAGGGCCGGTTCCTCGCCGTCACCGGACGGAGTCCATCATATCCGGAAGTCCAGTATCGGAACGCGGTCGAGCTGGCGCAGCGGTTCGAGGTGCCGTTGCTCGAGATCGATACCCACGAGCTGGAAGATCCCCGGTATTTGGGCAACTCCACCGATCGCTGTTACTTCTGCAAGTCCGAACTGTGGACCCGGCTGCACCAGGTTGCGCGGGAGCGCCAGTTCGACGCGGTCATCGATGGGACCAATGCCGATGATCTCGGCCAGCATCGGCCGGGACTGCGCGCCTCACGTGAGCTCCAGGTACGCTCGCCACTCGCCGAGCTGGGCTGGACCAAGCTCGACATTCGAAAGGCCGCTCGCGAGCTCGAACTGCCGACCTGGGATGCCCCGGCCGCGCCGTGCCTGTCGAGCCGGGTGCTCTACGGCCTAGAAATAACTTCAGAGCGACTGCACCAAGTGGAAGAAGGAGAGGCCTTTCTGCGTTCGCTCGGAGTGACCGGCGACCTCCGCGTCCGCCACCACGGCAGGAAGGCCAGGCTCGAAGTGACTCCCGATCAGATGGACCGACTCCGGGCCCAGTGGAGCTCGATCGACGCCGAGTTCAGCAGCCTGGGGTTCGACGAGGTGGAGCTGGATCCGGCCGGGTATCGCCGGGGCGCGCTGCTCACGATCGCGCCGCACTCCACCGCTTGATGCGGCTCTTTATTGCGGTGCCGATCCCCAATCCGGCCCGGGAGCAGATCCTTGCCCTGCTGGGCCGCCTACGTGAAGGCGGCTGGCCGGTGCGTTGGGTGCATGATGAGGGTCTGCATATGACCATCAAATTTTTCGGCGAGGTGGCCTCAGAGCGGCTGGACGTCATCCAGGAGGCGCTGCGCTTCGCGGCAGCCGGGGCCGGCGTCCTTTCCCTCCGCTTAGGTGAGCTCGGTGCGTTTCCCAGCCGTGCCCGCCCCCGCATCCTTTGGGTTGGGGTGGAGGCTCCCGCCGCGCTGGAGCTGCTCCAGGATCGAATCGAACGCGGTTGCGAAGCCATCGGCTTTCCGCCGGAAGGCGCCCCGTTCCAGCCGCATGTGACGCTGGGGCGGGTTCGCGAGGGCCAACGGGTCCCTCCCGGTGGGCTGGAGGATAATGCGGAGGGTTTCGAGCAGGTGCCGTTCGTGGCCAATCAACTAGTGCTCTATGAGAGTCTCCTGACCACCGGGGGACCCCGCTACGAGTCTCGTCTCACTCTCGATCTCGGACACTGATGGGCTGCCTGTCCGCACCCTTCAAGCTGCTCGGTAGTTTGGGCCTGGTTGTCCTCCTGGCCATAGGCTGGCTCTATCGTGACCGCCTGGCTGACGAGCTGCACCGGCTACTCGGCACCGGGCTCACCCCGGGCGAGACCGTGACCTCCGGCAGGCCAGGGAGCCGGGCGCTGCTGTCGGCCCGCTCGAAGATCGACTCCCTCAACGGCTGGAGAGCCGACTCGGTCATCCTCACGCCGTCAGAGGTGGCATCGATGATTGGGGTGGGCCTCGATCCCTCGGTCCGGAGCCAGTTGGACTCGCTCGAGGTGCAGCTGCTCGATGGCTCGATCGGGGTGAGCGCGCTGCTCTCGACCGCCCGTCTGCCTCGGGAGCTGACCGGTCCGTTGGCCGTGGCCCTTCGGCCCAAGGAGCGGATCGAGGCGGCAGGCCCCCTCCGGGTGGTCCAACCGCGACAGGCCGAATGGGCGGTCCATTCCTTTCGCATCCGAAACTTTCCGATTCCCCGAGACGCGGTGCCCAAGCTCGTGTCCAGGGCACTGGGAGATTCGAGCAGAAGCACTGTCCCGATCCGAATTCCGGCGGGCATCCGCGAGATCCGGATTCGGCCGTCGGGCGCCACACTGGTCGGAGCTCCCCGTCCGTGAGCCACCGGATCCTGATCGTGGACGATGAGTCAGGGATCCGGCAGGCCCTGAAGCAGGTCCTCGAGTACGAGGATCTCGTCGTGCGAGTAGCCGCGTCGGGTGGCGAGGCGATCACACTCTATCCCGAGTACCGGCCCCACCTGGTCTTCCTCGACGTGAAGATGGCGGGGCTCGATGGTCTCGAGACATTGACCCGGCTCAGAGACCTGGACGCCA
>JAXDMF010000193.1:0-16928 GCA_034666205.1 Gemmatimonadales bacterium | reverse complement strand
TCAATCCCTTGGAATCCGGCTTCTGACCCCGGGCGAGCACCCGGATCGTGGAGATCTGGGACTTACCCGCCGCACTGGCAGTGATCACCGCGAACCCCGCGCTCCGTCCAACGACCTCCCCACTGTTGGCGACGGTGGCCACCGCGTCGTTGTTGCTCCTCCAGCTGACGGTAAACCCGTCAAGTCGGTCGCCATGCTCGTCGATCAGGCTCGCCTTCAAGGCCACCACTTGGCCCGCCTGGAGGGTTGCCGACCGAGGAGCCACCGTGAGACCCTGAAGGGAAGGGGAGCTCGGCGAAGGGCTGAACGAGTCGTTGCAGGCTGCGAGCAGAGTGATTGCCGACAGGGTTGCAATGATTCGTGACATAGTCGTGGCGTTCATTTGTAACCTCCAGTCAAGGCCCCAAGGTGCGGTGCGGTCATCGTGTCAACCGCTGACTGGACGATATGGCGGGAGTGTGAAGGTACCGTGAATTCGTCGGAACCCAGCGTGAATTTCCGTCAATAGCGGCGCGGCTCCGCGCCACTTGCCGCGGCTAGACCCATTGCCCTACATTGACCAAGTCACCCTGGCGTTTTCTCGAAGACCAGGAGCCCCGCCGCGCATGCCGTTGGCGGGGCGCTCTCGTTCATGGACGCACTCGAACTGACTCGCGCCCTCGTAGCGCTGGAAACACCCACCGGCTCCGAGGGTGCGGCCACCGATCTTCTCGACGGCACGCTGCGGAGCGTGGGCTACAAGGTCGTCCGCCAACCGGTGTCGGACGGCCGTCAGAATCTCTATGCGTTCAGGGAGCCGCCCGATTTGGTGTTCTCCACCCATCTGGACACCGTGCCACCGTACCTGCCGCTGCGCGAAGATGCCGACTCGATCCACGGACGCGGGAGCTGCGACGCGAAGGGTCTGGCGGCCGCGATGGTTGCCGCGGCCGAACGTTTGGCGGAGCGCGGCGAGCGCCGTATCGGGCTCCTGTTCCTGGTTGGCGAGGAAAACGGATCGGATGGGGCGCAGGCCGCGAACGACCTGGAACCGAAAGGCCGCTTCCTCATCAATGGAGAGCCGACCGAAAACCGGCTTTCGATCGGCCAGAAAGGATCCCTGCGCGTGGATCTCGACGCCACCGGGCGGGCAGCACATTCGGCCTATCCGGACGAGGGCGTGAGCGCCATCGCCGCCATGCTCGACACGATCGAACGGATTCGGCAGATGCCCTTGCCGGCCGATCCCCTTCTCGGACAGTCCACGCTCAACCTGGGCCTGATCGGTGGCGGCGTTGCGCCCAACGTCATTCCCCCCGCGGCTAGCGCCCAGCTACTGATCCGGACGGTCGCGCCCACCGAACCCCTCAAGGCGGCGATCCGCTCACTCCTGGCCCCCGGAGTGACGGTGGAGTTCCGGGTAGAGCTTCCCTTCCATAAAGGTGGAAACGCGCCCGCCGGGTGGGAAACCACTGTGGTGAGCTACGCCAGCGATCTTCCCTTCCTCCACGCCTGGGGGGAGCGCTACCAGTTGGGCCCAGGAACCATCAGGGTGGCTCATACCAGCCAGGAGCACATCCGCAAAGCCGACCTGCTTCACGGAGTGGATCTCTACGTGCGGCTCGCCTCGGATCTGCTCGCGCGGGATCGCCATGGCTGAACGAATCCCGGTCTCGATTCTCGGCGCCACCGGCACGGTAGGTCAGAAATTCGTGCGCCTGCTGGCGGATCATCCCTGGTTCGAGGTAGCCGCGGTTGCAGCCTCGTCGGCGAGCGCAGGAAAGCCGTATGAGCAGGTGGCACGTTGGCGGGAGCCTGTCCCTGTCCCAGGTAACATTGCCGGGATGATTGTGCGGGACTGCGCTCCTCCGCTGCCCGGGCGCATCGTCTTTTCCGCACTCGATGCGGAGGTCGCGGGCACTGTCGAGCAAGCGTTCGCACGGGCCGGCGCCATCGTGGTAACGAACACGCGGACCCACCGGATGGATCCCGACGTCCCGCTCCTCATCCCTGAAGTCAATGCAGATCACCTGGCCCTGGTGGACTGTCAGCGAGAGTCCCGCGGCTGGAAGGGCGCCATCCTGGCGAACCCGAACTGCTCGACCGCCGCCCTGGCCCTGGCCCTCGCGCCATTGCATCGCGCATTCGGAATCAAGCAGCTGTTCGTCTCCACGATGCAGGCGGTCTCGGGCGCGGGATATCCGGGGGTGCCTTCCCTCGATATCGTCGGCAATGTCATTCCCCACATCGGTGGCGAAGAGGAGAAGATCGAGCGGGAAAGCCGCAAGATTCTCGGCACGCTCGCCAACGGCATCGTCGAGCCCGCGGACTTCGCCATAAGCGTCCATGCCAACCGGGTGCCGGTGGTGGATGGGCATATGGCCACTGTCTCGGTCGGGTTTGAGCGGCGGGTCCGGCCGGAAGAGGCTGCCGAGGCAATCCGTGATTTCAGGGGACCTCCCCGGGTGGCAAAGCTCCCGTCTTCACCGACACCGCCGGTCGAGCTGGATGTCCGGGTAGATCGTCCCCAACCTCGGCTCGACATAGATCGTGGAAGCGGCATGGCGGTGACAGTGGGCCGCTTGCGCCCCTGCCCCGTCCTGGATCTGCGTCTAGTTCTGCTCGGGCACAATACGGTTCGGGGTGCGGCCGGTCAGGGAGTCCAGATCGCCGAGCTGCTGGTAGCCGACGAGCGTGGCGGATGATCATCTGCAAGTTCGGTGGCACGTCGGTAGCCGATGGACCCGCCATCACCCGGCTGATCGATATCGTCCGGGCCAGGGTTCCCGAGCGGCCGGTGATCGTGGTCTCCGCCCTGGCGCGAGTGACCGACACGCTCCTGAACCTGGCACGGCGGGCCGGGGTGGCCGACGAGGCGGAGCTCGAGGCGGGGGTCTCCACCCTGCTGGAACGGCATGGGCAGGTTGCCCGCGCGCTCCCGGGTGGGGCCGCGGCACTCGACGCAATCTCGGCCGACGCTGCGGCGCTCCGGCAAGAGCTGGGCTGCTTGCAGCGCCGGATGGCCACACCCGCCGAGCTCGATGCGATCGCCGGCAGAGGCGAGCTCTGGAGCTCGCGCCTGGTGGCGGCAGCGCTCGCGGGAGCCGGGCTGGAGGCCGCCTGGGTGGATATCCGGCCAGTGATGGTCACTGACGATCGCTTCACCAGGGCAACGCCCTCGATCCAGGTGCTGAACACCCGGGCCCGGGAATCCCTGCGACCGCTGATCGATGCCGGCCGCATCCCGGTCACGCAGGGATTCATCGGTGCCACCGCGACCGGTGTACCGACGACCCTCGGCAGGGGAGGATCCGATTTCACTGCCGCGCTTCTGGGTGCGGCGCTCGAGGCCGACCGGGTGGAGATCTGGACCGATGTCAACGGGCTCATGACGGCCGATCCCCGCATCGTGCCTACGGCGCGTACCCTCCCGGCTGCGAGCTATGAGGAGGCGGCCGAACTGGCGACATTCGGTGCTCGCATTCTCCACCCGGCCACTGCCCTGCCGCTGGTCCGCGCGGGCATTCCCATTGTCATCCTCAACGCGAATGCCCCCGAACGCCCCGGTACCACGATCGAGCCCGAGGCACAGCTCGATCGCGTCGGTGATTCGCCGATTCGCTCGATCTCGTGGAAACAGGGAATCACGGTCATCAACATACGGGCGCCTCGGATGCTTGGCGCCTATGGCTTTCTCCGCGCGCTCTTCGAGGTATTCGAGCGCCACGAAACCGTAGTGGACGTGCTGGCCAGCGGTGAGGTGAGCATCTCGCTGACCATCGAGGACCGGTCCCGGCTGGATCCTCTGGTGCGCGATCTCGCTGACCTCGGTGAGGTGTGGATCGAAGAGCATCGTGCCATCGTGGCAATCGTGGGCATCGGATTGCGGAACACACCGGGGCTCGCTGCCCGGGTGTTCAACGCGGTCTGGCCCGCCAACGTCGAGATCATCTCCCAGGGCGCGTCCGCCATCAACATGACCTTCGTGGTGCGAGAAGACGACGGTCCCGACGTAGTGCGCCGGCTGCATCAGGAGTTTTTCGGTTGAAGATCGCCCTCATCGGTAACGGCAAAATGGGCAAGGCGGTGGCGGCGCTGGCCACCGAGCGAGGTCACAGCATCCATACTCTGGTGACGCGGCTGGAGAATGCCGGAGGAAGAGCCCTCACGGCTGAACGGCTCGCCGGTGCGGACGTGGCCATCGAGTTTACCCGACCTGATGCAGCCGTGGCCAATCTGGAGCGGCTGATCGGCTTGGGCATTCCCACGGTTACCGGCACGACCGGCTGGACCGAGTCCCTGCCCAAGTTGAGCGAGCTGGTCCGCCAGCGCGGTGGAGCGCTGCTCCATGCAGCCAACTTTTCGGTCGGTGTCCATCTGTTCTTTCGCGCCGCACGCGACCTTGCCCGATCCTTTCGCGGGCGCTCGGAGTTCGCCGTGTCCATCCACGAGGAACACCACAAGGCCAAGGTCGATCCCACTTCGGGAACGGCACTCCTGCTGCAGCGCCAGCTCTGGGAGGAGGAGCCGGGCCGCCGGTTTCCCATTACCTCCGTGCGCGCCGGCGAGGCGCCGGGAACCCATGCGCTCACCTACACCGGGCCGCACGAGACCGTCACCCTGACCCATGTGACCCGGAGCCGGGAGGTATTCGCCGCCGGGGCCCTCGCGGCGGCCGAGTGGCTGCCAGGGCGTACCGGCGTCTTTACCTTCGATCAGTTGCTGTTTGGAGAGCCTGAGTGACCCGACTCCAGGGCTGCGGTACCGCGTTGGTAACGCCGTTTACCGAGTCAGGCCAGGTAGACTTCCCGGCATTGCGGGCGCTGGTGGATTGGCAGATCGCCGAGGGAATCGACTTCCTGGTGGCGTGCGGGTCTACCGGCGAAGCCCAGACGTTGGACGAGGCCGAGCGCGAGCGGGTCGTGGCCTCGGTCGTCGAGGTGGCAGCTGGGCGGGTTCCTGTCATGGCCGGCGCAACGAGCAACGATACTTCCCGCGCGGTCCACGAGACCGGACGGATGTGCAGCCTGGGCGCTGACTACATCCTGAGCGCCACGCCCTACTACAACAAGCCCACCCAGGAAGGACTCTACCGCCACTTCGTCGCGGTGGCGGATGCGGCCACCAAGCCGGTGTGCCTCTACAACGTCCCCGGCCGCACTGCCGTCAACCTGAAGCCTGCCCTGGCGCTGAGGCTGGCCCAGCATCCGAACATCATGGGTATTAAGGAAGCGAGTGGTGACCTCAAGCAGGTGATGGACATCCTGCATGGCCGGGCCGATGGATTCACGGTTCTCTCCGGGGACGATTGGCTCACGCTGCCGCTGATCACGTCGGGAGGTGACGGGCTCATTTCAGTGGTGTCGAATGAGGTGCCCGCGGCCATGACTGCCCTGGTGCATCTACTCCTCGCGGGCAATCTCGAGCCGGCTCGTGTCTGGCATTACCGCCTGCTGCCTCTCATGGATGCCAATTTTCTGGAAACCAACCCTGCTCCGGCCAAAGCGGCGTTGCACCTCATGGGCCGGATTCAGAACGTCCTGCGGCTCCCGTTGCTGCCGGTGAGCGAGGCAACCTCCGCCGCACTTCGTACCGCGCTCCGGCAGGCCGGCGTAACCGGTGTCTGACCCAACGAAGGGCGAGCGGCTGCGCAGTCAGATCGAGCGATATGCCGTCGACGTCCCGCCGGGAGAAGAGGCAGCTGCGCTGGAGGTGTTTCAGGCGCTGAAAGCCGCCCTCAACGCGGGCAGCGCGCGGGCGGCTGAGCGCGGCGCTGATGGTCGCTGGCGGGTCAACTCGTGGGTCAAGACCGGGATCCTGCTCGGCTTCCGCCTCGGGCGCGTGGGGCCCGCGGCCCTGGGCGGGCCGTTTCCATTCTACGACAAGGACACGTACCCTCTCCGCGCCATGAGCCCGGAGCAGAACGTTCGTATCGTTCCCGGCGGATCGGCCATTCGGGACGGCTGTTACGTCGCACCCGGCGTCGTCTGCATGCCGCCGATGTACATCAACGTCGGCGCCTACGTCGGCGAGGGAACGATGGTGGACTCCCATGCCCTGGTGGGGTCCTGTGCCCAGATCGGCCGGCGGGTACACCTCTCCGCGGGTGCCCAGATCGGAGGCGTGCTGGAGCCCGCGGGTGCGTTGCCGGTGATCATCGAGGATGGCGTCCTGGTCGGCGGCAACTGTGGCGTGTACGAGGGCACCGTCGTCAGGGAGCGCGCCGTGCTGGCGCCGGGGACGATTCTAACCGGTAGCACCAGCGTGTTCGACCTGGTGCACGATCGGGTCTACCGGCGTGAGGGAGACCAGCCGCTCGAGATCCCGCCCGATGCGGTAGTCGTCCCCGGCACTCGCCCGGTGAAGGCGGGAGCCGGCGCCACGGCGGGGATTGCGCTGTACACCCCGGTCATCGTGAAATATCGGGATGAGAAGACGGACACGGCCGTGCGACTGGAAGACCTGCTCAGATAACTGCGTAAACAATGAGCGGTAAACGGTGAACGGGCCCGTCCGCTCACCCCCGTTCACTGTTCACTGTTCACCGTTCACGCTGGTCAGCGATGACGACCCACACCCACTACATCTGGTTCGAGACCAAGCGGCGCCAGGAGATCATCGACATCACCGATCAGGTGGCCGAGCAGGTGGCGGTCAGCCGGGTCCGCGAGGGCTTGGTGCTGGTGTCGGCAATGCACATCAGCGCATCGGTGTTCGTGAACGACCATGAGTCGGGCCTCTGGCAGGACATCCTCCAGTGGCTGGAGGAGACGATCGCTCCCTGGGATCCACCCCGTTATCAGCACAACGAGACCGGCGAGGACAACGCTGCCGCCCACCTCAGGAGCCTGACCATAGGCCACGAGGTGATCGTCCCGATCACCTCAGGCAAGCTCGACCTGGGACCTTGGCAGCGGGTCTTCTATGGGGAGTGGGATGGACAGCGACGCAAACGGGTGGTGATCAAGGTGCTGGGAGAGACCTGAAAAGCAGATCAGGGTGGCCCTCGCTGGAGCCACCCTGACCTTACCGCAGCGTCTTTATTTCTTGCCTTTTTCCCGCGAATTCTCTATTTCGCGTGACTTGGCTTTCCCGTGTTCCTGGTCTCTTTCGCGATCCCCGGTTCTCTGATGCTTCCCGGGGAAGCGGAAGAGCGCCTCGTACGAGGAACCGTCCACCAGCGTCAGCACCAGCTTCCGGCAGGTTCCCGCCCAGCTCGGGTCGGTCTTCCAGACGTACTTAAATTGGGACTTGGCGCCGTCCATGCGCAGACCCGCACGGTCTGACGGTTCGGACTCATCCACAAAGTTCTCCGATCGGACAGCCTGGCACGAGATCGGGCTGGACGTCGGCGATCCGGCCTTGAGGACCGTCGTACCTCGGTAGCCATCCACCGTAAACCGTAGGGGGACGGCCTGTCCCGCCCTGACGCGGTTGAACGACGGCCAGTTCTTCACCGGGCTGAAGAACCCGCGGAAGTGGAGTAGTGAAACCGCCAAACTGACGTCGATGCTGACGGTCGCCGCGTTACCGGTGTAGTTCAGATCGCTCGGGGTAAACTGTACCACCAGCACATGCGTGCCGGGCGTGAGTGAGGTGCCTGCCGTCGGCGTGTACAGGAAGTTACCGGCCAGGCTGGTGCCTCCGACCCCGGCGGCCGTCGCGTTCAGCTGCGCGGCTCCGAGCGGAGTGCCCGCCGAGATCGAGGCCGGCGCCGGCCAGGTAATGGTCGGCGTGGCCGGAAGGATTGTCAGCGTACCGAACGCGTCGGGCGCCTGGTAGTTCGGATTCTGCAGGCTTGCCAGGACCTGGTAGATACCGGCATCGATCGGCGACTGCACCGGCACTCCGTTCCGCCCGTACGTGAGGACGATGCCCGCAAGTCCGGCCGGCGACGTGGTGATGTTGGCCTGCTTGGCCGTGCCGTCGTATACGTATTCGGTGCCCACGGTCAGTGTCGCCGAGGCCTTGGCAATTGTCAGGGTTCCGCTCGCCGGCGCCGCCTGGTACAGATCGTTCTCCAGCGTGGCAATGACGGAATACGATCCCGCATTGGTCGGCGGGGTGGCAGAACCGTCGTAGGTGATCGTGACGGTCCCCAGCCCAGCGGGGCTGGTCGTGGCAGTGGCAGCCTGGGAGCTAGCAGAGAATGTGCGGTTCAGGTCTCCCAGGGCGACAGTTGCGGTCGCCTTGGCAATGACCAATGTCCCGCTCGCCGGGGCGGCCTGGTAGTCATCGTTGGTCAGCGTAGCGCTCACGGCGTACGTCCCCGGATTGGTCGGCGGGGTGGACGAGCCGTTATACGTGATGGCGACGCCCGAGAGGCCGGCCGGACTGCTCGTTACGGTCACGGCGAAAGGGCTACCACTGTACGTCCAATTCAGGTTGTCGAACACGAGCGTAGCCGAGCCCTTGGCAATGCTGAATGCACGGCTGACCTCCGCCGCGGGCCGGTAGCTGGTATTGCCACCCTGGTGCGCGGTGATGGTGCAGTCGCCCGTGCCGGTCAGGTGGACGCTGGCGTCCGAGATGGTGCACTTGCCGCTGGCCGTCAGGCTCACGGGCAACTTCGAGCTCGCGGTGGCCGTAACGCTGAAGTCGGCATCGCCGAACGTCTTGCCTGAAAGCTCGGCGAAGGTAATCGTCTGGTCTTCCTGCACCTCGCACGCGTCGCCAGTGCCGTCGTGATCCTCATCGTACTGGTTGGCATTGGCCACCATGGGGCAGTTGTCGATCGTATCGGCTACGCCGTCGTTATCGTCGTCGGGATCGCAGGCATCGCCGGCGGCATCGCCGTCGAGATTCGCCTGGTCGGCGTTGGCCACGTTGGGACAGTTATCTGCGGTGTTCGGCACGCCATCTCCGTCACCGTCGGGCGTCCAACCGGTGATCCAAATTGCCGAGTTCAGATACAGGCGCAGAATGTTCGGATCCAGCAGCGTAATGCCGAGGGATCCGAGCCCGTAGTTGGGCGCGAAGCTGAAGCTCACCACCTTGCCCGCTCCGACCTGACGCGCCAGCACGGCGGGAGGGCCGCTTGGCACACGCATCAGAACCGTGGAGGGGTCCCTGGCGAACGGCAGCTGCGCCCCCGCGTCATGCCCGTCCGCGCGGAAGGTGAAGGTCGAAGGGATTCCGGCCAGCACCGGATGGCTCTCCTGACCCTGAACCACGTTATAGGTGATGACGCACTGGCCGCAGTTGGCTCCGGTACCCTGAAGCACGAGCTCCGGCATGCCCCTCTGGCTGACGGTTGCCTCATAGCCATTCCACGAGGCACCGATGAACCCGCCACCGTTCTGAACGAAGCTGGTGAGCGCCGTCTGGCTTGCGGCACGCAGAGGAGTGGCCCAGGTGAATCCATTTAGATGGATCACCAGGGCATAGCCGGTCAAAGCCGGGTTGGTTCCGTCCCAGCTGTACTCTGGAGCGGGACGAACGGTGACCTGGAAGCCGGCGTTGGCAAGGCTGTTCCCCAGGGCCGTTGTCGCGGCCCCATCAGCATCGGACAGGAGCAGGATCTTGGGCCCGGTGCCCACCACCGCCGAGGCGACGGACAGGCTCACCGTGGGGTTCGACGGCTTCGGCTGCAGGTAGCCCGAGGCGATCGCTGCCGCCACCACGTCGCTCTGCTTCAGTTCGCGCGGGTGGGACAGTCCCGAGGCCATAGACGGCCCGGCACTGCTGGGCAGGCTGTTCTCCGTAGGCTGATCGCTGCATGCCATGGGTAAAAAGACGACAGTTGCCAAAAACGGCAGGAGGAGCCATGGCCGGCGAAGGCATGGGTGCACAGTGGGAGTGCGTGGGCCGGTCATATTTCCTCCGATGCTGCGAAGGTGGAACTACGGTTAAGATCCTCTCATTGAGCGTGAACCTGATTTGACGACTGGGGACAGTAAAAACTTCCTGCTCAGCTACTACCGTTATACCAACCAGGCAAACTTGTTGCTCAGCATCCGCTGAACTGTTACAGCCACTCGTACTTCACGATTTTACCAACCACCACTGTGATGTGCGTCCTGTTATCGAGCAACGTGTCTTACGGTCTGCTTTTTCACCGTAACGGCCTTAAGCGGGGCCGCGGCTATTGGAGCCTCCAGCACGAAGCTGGCACGAGCGTCAGTTCCCTTCACCGCAGCGAGCAACGTCCGCTGGCCGACCTTCGTGCCCGGGGTCCAGCGCGTGTGCGCGCGACCGTGCGCGTCCGTCATCACTCGGCCCGGGTTCACGTTACCGACCTTGGTGCTGAACACCACCGGCTGATCAGCCACCGGGTTGCCATAGGCATCCGTCAGGTCGACATCGAGCGATTGAATCGCTCGGTTGGCCGTGCCGGGCTTCGGCGCGACGAACGTGAGGTTCGCCGGACCGGCCGCGCGAGCTCGCGCCGATATCTCGACCGGCCGCGGTACGCCCTCCACTCGTGCGGTCATTCGCTGCAGGCCCGCGTTGCGGCCTAGCGTCCAGGCCACCCGAACCCGCCCGGTAGAATCAGTTGCCGGGGTGCTATCGGTCACCGTTCCGCTCGACGGCAGGATGGTGAGCGCTACTCCCGGCACCGGATTCCCTGCCCGGTCCACCACGCGAAGCTCCGGTAGCGGCTTCAGCACGGCTCCAACCAGGCCTTCGGACTTCTTCCCATTCACCAGCGCCAAGCCGGCCGGAGCTCCTGCCAGCGCCGCGGCCTCGACCGTGAAGCGGGGCATCGCGCGCGCATTTCCGACCTGCACGTAGGCTCGTTGAGACCCCGACTTCGGTCCCAAGGTCCATCGAGCCCGGGCCTCACCCAATGAGTCGGTCCGAGACTCGTTCGCCACGATGCTGCCGTTGTCGCCGGCGGTCCACGCCACCGGCACATCGGCCAGGGCCACGCCGCTCGAGTCCGTCACCCGCACCGCAAACGGCTCCGGCAACGCACCGCCCGCCGGCCCCTCGAGGTGCTCACTCACCACGGCAATCCGGGTGTTGGCGGCGACCGGCTCCGCTTCGGCTGTCACCAGCGTCGGGCTCGCCACGCCTTCGGCAACCACCGAGAGGCTCTGGCGTCCTGGCGCCTCGCCCAGCGTCCACGCTGCCCGGGCGATCCCCTGGGCATCGGACGAGTCAGCCGTCAGCTCAACCCGGCCGGCTCCCTCCTCCAGAACGAATCGCACCGGCACCCCTTCGATGGGACGTCCGCTGCGAGACACCACCTGAACCATGACCGTCTGGCTGACCCGCCGCCCCGCCGGAGCGCGTTGGCCATCGCCACCAAGCAGGGTGAGCGACGCGGGCACCGGGTAGACCTCCACCGGGAGCTGCGCCACCAGGGTGTTGTAGGTTGCCACCAGGCTCGTCCGGCCCGGGGCTATCCCCGTGGCGTTGCCCATGCTGTCAATCGCCACGATCGACGGGTCGGCGGACCTCCACCTGGTGCCGAGGCCCGGAATCTCGTGACCCCGCGCGTCAACCACCTGGGCGACGGTCTTTCCGCGCTCGCCTTCCGGCACGCGGAACATGCTTTCGCCCACCACCCGGAGGTCCGCAGGCGCCTGCTGCACGTACACGTGGGTCAGCGCGGACTTCCCTCCGATCATCACCGTGACTGCCGTGGCCCCACCACCTCGCGCCACGACCGTCCCCGCACTGTCTACCGACGCCACCGCTGTATCCGTGCTGCTCCAGGTCGTCGGCGCACCCAGCAACGCGTTGCCTCTCGCATCAGTGGCCGTGACGGCCAAATGGATCGTATCTCCGATCGAGGTTGCCGTGTCCGCCGTCGGTGTAATCCCGACCCAGCGAACCGCAGCATGAGCGAGTGCTTCCGTCGCCACCGAGTCCATGCCCTCGAACTTGGCCCGAATCGAGTGAGTGTAGGACAGGATGGATACCAGTCCCGCCCCGGCGGAGATGAAACCCGCCCCCCACCGCCATGCATTGCTGATCAGCCCATGTGGCCGAAGGGCTGGGGTCGTCGCTGGCTTGGATCCGACTAGCGGCCCAGCCTTACTCCATCCGATCACAGAGTGGCACCCTTTCCTCTCCGGCCATTTCGCCGTCGCCGTCGGTTTTCGGAAGCTCCAGCCCGCTCACTTGTCCCACGAAGATCACGCAGCTCCGTCCAGGCCGTGCCCGGTGCGTGGCCCTGGCGCGCCAGCCGTTCGGCGTCGCACCCAGGATCTGGAGCCTGACATCAGGCTCCGCCGGCACCTGCAGTACCTCGATCGAAGTCGCGAAGACCGGGTGGGTGGCTCTATAGCGGTCCTGTGCCGCGACGACATTGCGCAATGCATTCTTCAGGATCGAAGCCGGCGTCGACTGCCACGACGCGCTCGCAGCCTGGGCCCGGGCAGCATGTGGCGCCCCCAGACCCAACCCGAGCAGCAGTGTGAGAGCCGGTATGTATCCAGCTCGACGCATAGCCTTCCTCCTGCTCCGGACAACCGAGGTGTACGTGCGCCTGCGGCAAGCAGCGCGCCACACGCCACCTCCCACTCGCCCGCCACGACTTATACCCGAAGACCTTGAGGCACTTGTATTTTCGGAAGGATGCCTGGAACTAACAATCCGTAAGAATGCGACGGTGTCTAACGATCATGCGTAGGAGAATCGTGCAGATCGCACAAAAGAGCTGAAGCTGCGGCGTGCGATATGATTAGCCCCGCGCAGCAATTGCAGACCATTCATGCAAAGGCTTGCGCTCAGCGAGCTACATGAGTCGGTATTTCGGTCCACTGCCTCCTTCCCGGGGAGTCCATCGAGGTCCCAGCACATCAGTCGCCTTGCAGTCCACACAATTCGCCGCGTTTACCCTCAGCTCGTTTCCGATCCGCTCGTACACCCCGGCCGGGCACATGTGGCTGTAAAAATCAGCTACCTCGCCAGTGATATCTCGTCCGACGAGCAGGTGAGAAGGTATGGAGTCGCGGGTAGCATTTCCGGACTTGAACACCGCGTCCACCTTGCTGAAGGTGAGCCGGTTATCAACCACCAGTGGCCGCGCGGGCGTCACGGTCCGGGGAACCACGGCGTCGGCCGGCATCTCGATCTTTCCACCGGGAAAGCGCCCCCCGGTCAGCGTCATCAGGCCGGCCCTGGCCCCGCCCGCGAAGAACCCATGCTTGAACGCCAGCCGCATGTTTCGCGTGCGATAGAGATCCTGGGTGATGTAGCTGTCATCCACCATTCGATCGTAGGGAGCGAGCGCGGGGGCCGAGTTGTCGCCTGCCCTGAGCGCGGCAAAGGCGGCGCGGGCGGCAAATATTCCCGATTGCATGGCGTAGTGGATGCCTTTGAGCGAAGGCACATCGACGAACCCCACCGCATCCCCAGTCAGCAGAATGCCGTCGCCATAGCGGCGCTCGGGAAGCGAGTAGTAGCCGCCTTCGGGGATGGTCTTCGCACCCCACTCGAGCAGCTGGCCACCCTCGAGCTGCCGGCGGAAGAGCGGATGCAGCTTCATCCGTTGCAGCAGCTCATGCACATCGAGAGCGGCATCGTGATAGTCGAGGCCCACCACCAGACCGATGGCCACTTGTTCCGGGCCGAGCGGATACATGAAACTCCCGCCAAACGCGTCGGTCGGAAGCGGCCATCCCAGGGTGTGGATCACCCGGTCGAGCGGGCGACTGGTCTGCCACACCTCCTTCACGCCCAAGGCGTAGAGTTGGGGGTTCGAGGAGCCGATCTTTTGCCATTGCCGGTAGGCCTGGGAGAGGAGGCCGCGGGTGCCTTCGGCCACGACAGTTATCCGGGCCGTCAGGTCGGTCGGCTCGGTGTAGCTCCCGGTGGGTTTCCCCTCGCGATCCAAGCCCGCAGGCGACGTGCGTACTCCCCGTACCGCGTTGCCTTCCACCAGCAGGCCATCCACCGGGAATCCGGCAAAGAGGTTGATTCCACGCTCCTCGGCCTGGGCGCCGAGCCAACGGACGATCTCACTGAGCGATGCGGTGTAAAAACCCCTGTTGTGCATCGTCGGCGGTGTAGGGATCCGCTGCGCCCTGCGCTCGGTCAGGAGGTAGACCGCCTCGGCGTTCACCGGCTGGCGAAAGGGCAAGTCTTCAGGCTTCAACTCGGGAAAGAGCTCGCGGAACGGGCGTGGGTTGACGACCGCGCCCGACAAGCTGTGCTCGCCCAGACTTCCGGCCTTCTCCAGAACCGCGATGTTGACGTCGGATATTCCACCGCCGGCTTCCTGGTCCTGTTTCACGAGCCGCGCAAGCTCGATCGCACAGGCGAGCCCGGCCGGGCCCGCGCCCACGATCAACACGTCCATCTCGATTGCCTCTGCGGCCGGCGGGTCTCGCAGGATCACGCGGTCGAGTGGCAGGTCGGGCTGATGGCGAACGGGAAGAATCTTCGTCACAGGATGCGCTCCTGAACGTTCGGAGGACGGCGAACGAGGCGGGTTGAATATAACGGTGGTAAGCTTACGGCCATGGACCTCCGGAAAGCGGTGCGCGATCCATGGGTGTGGGGACAAACCATCCTTATGCTGGCGGTTCTATTCGCTGCCCCGCGGGTGCCGCGGCACATCAATCTCGGCGATGCCGACTTCATGCTGAATCGGGTGGACCCGTCGTGGATCCGCTGGCTCGGCGGCATCATAATGGCCGGTGGGGTTGGCGTGCTGGTCTGGGGAGTGAGCTCGCTGGGACGCAACATCACCCCAGGCATCGAGCCGCTCGCCACGGGCGAGCTGGTCACCGCGGGTGCCTACGCCCACACCCGCCATCCGATCTACACCGGTGTAGTCCTGGTGCTCAGCGGATATACCCTGGCGTGGAGCAACTGGACCCTGGCCCTCGTGGTGGGATTCGTGAGCCTTCTGTACTTCAATGCCAAGGCCAAGGCGGAAGAGCGCTGGATGCTCCAGCGATTCCCCGGTTACGCGAGTTACCTGCGCCACGTTCCCCGGCGCGTACTCTAGTGACCATTCCCGGATTCCGTTCGGTCCCATTCACCGGCGTCATCTTCGTGATGGCCGAGGCCGGCCGCCTGGGCTATCGCTACGGTCACCCTGACTGGTGCAACCTCGGCCAGGGGCAGCCCGAGACCGGCCCGCTCCCCGGCGCGCCTCCGCGCCTTACCGAGGTGAACATCGGACCAGGCGACCAGGACTACGCGCCGATCCCGGGGCTCTGGGAGCTGCGCCGCGCCGTGGCGGACCTGTACAACGAGCTCTACCGCCGGGACTCGCGCTCCAAGTACACCGAGCGGAACGTCTGCATCTGCGGCGGGGGCCGAGCCTCTCTCACCCGCGCCGTGGCCGCGTTGGGCCAGGTGAACCTGGGCCATTTCCTGCCCGACTACACGGCGTACGAGGAGCTACTGGACGTCTTCAAGCTCTTCACCGCGATTCCCATCTTGCTGGAGGGACAGAGCGGCTACCATTTCGGGCTGGACGAGCTGCGCCGGGAGATCACCGGCCGGGGACTCTCGGCGCTGTTGCTCTCGAATCCGTGCAACCCGACGGGGAAGGTTATCCAGGGGGAGGAACTGAAGGGATGGGTGGACGTCGCGCGCGAGCTGGGGTGCTCGCTGCTGATCGATGAGTTCTACTCCCACTACGTCTGGGGCACAGCGGCAAACGATTCCGGCCTGGTCTCAGCGGCCCGTTACGTGAGCGACGTTGACGCCGATCCGGTCGTGCTCTTCGACGGCCTGACCAAGAATTGGCGCTATCCCGGATGGCGTTGCACCTGGATCGTGGCGCCGCAGCCGGTGATCGAGGCGGTCTCGAGCAGCGGCTCGTTTCTCGACGGCGGTGGCAGCAAACCGCTTCAACGCTCGGCCATCCCGCTGCTCGCGCCGGGTCTGGTACAGGCGGAGACGTCGGCCATTCATCAGGCTTTCCGACGCAAGCGCAGGATCCTGGGCGATGGTCTCAAGCAAGCAGGGGTTCGATTCGATGGCGAACCGGAAGGCACCTTCTATTGGTGGGGGGACGTCTCAGCCCTGCCCCCGTCCGTCAACGACGGCATGTCGTTCTTCCGGGCGGCGCTGGAGCGCAAAGTCATCTGTGTTCCCGGCGAGTTCTTCGACATCAACCCCGGCAAACGCCGCAGCGGCCGGCCCTCACGGTTCCGGCATTACGTGCGCTTCTCGTTTGGTCCAGAGGAGGCGGCAGTGGTTGAAGGAGCGAAGAGAATTCAGGCGATGGTCGCTGAGCTCCGCTGACCGATAAAACAAAAGCAATCACGAGAACACGAAAGAAGGAAAACACGAAACGGCAACACAGAAGTAACAATGCCTCCTGCTTCGTGCTTTCGTCTTTTCGTGCTTTCGTGACTGTTGTTGTTGTTAATGATTGTGGCGGATTTTCCGGATTTCCTCCGTGAGCCGAGGAACTATCTCGAACAGATCGCCCACGATCCCGTAATCGGCAATCTTGAAGATCGGGGCGTCCTTGTCCTTGTTGATTGCCACGATCGTCTTGGCGGTCCGCATACCCGCCAGATGCTGGATGGCACCTGAGATCCCCACGGCGATGTAGAGATCAGGACTCACCAGGCGCCCGGTCTGGCCTATCTGATCCGTCGGCGGCCGCCAGCCGTCATCGGTGACGGCGCGAGTGGCGCCGACCGCCGCGTTGCCGATCGCCTCGGCCAGGTCCTCCACCAGCTTGAAGTTTTCCGCCGCCCGGAGCCCCCGCCCGCCACTGACGATGATGGACGCCTCGCCCAGATCGAGTCTGGTCGAAGCGCGTTGGGAGAGCTCGGTCACGACCACCCGGGCGGCGGCAGGGTCCATTGCCAGATCCGCCGTCTCCACTCGCGCCTGGCGGGGCTGCTCCGCCGGGGTGATCGACCCGGGGCGTAGTGAGAGCAGCGCCGGCGTCCCTGTCAACCGCAGGGTCACCACGACCTTTCCGGTATAGGCGGGATGCCGAGCGGTCACCGAGTCGCCGTGGATCTCGAAACCGGTGACGTCGGAGGCCAGGCTTACACCGAGCTTAGCCGCCACCCGCG
>JAXDMF010000192.1:0-11601 GCA_034666205.1 Gemmatimonadales bacterium | reverse complement strand
CTCCTTTCGGGGGCCACTGCGTTCTCCTGGGGGAGAAGAGCGTCCATCTCGTACAGCGGTAGCGTGACCCGGAACTCGGCGCCGCCCTCCGGTGACGGCTCGTAGGTGAGCGCCCCACCGTGGGCCTTCACCAGGCCGTAGCTCAGGGACAAGCCGAGCCCGGTGCCCTCGCCTGGCCCCTTGGTGGTGAAGAAGGGGGTGAACAGATAGGGGGCCAAGTGCTTCGGCACTCCCGGGCCGGTGTCGCGGACCCGTAGCACCGCTTCGTAGTTCGAGCGGATGGTCGAGAGCGTGATGCCACGAGGCTTCCCCGGTTCCAGCCCGGCGACCGCCTGCACGGCGTTGGTGACCAGGTTCAGCAGTACCTGCTGGAGCTCGTAGCGGTCACCCAGCACGATCACCGGCTCGGGACTCTCCTCAGAGGTCAACTCGATCCCGTGAAGCTGGAGCTCGTACACGATGAGCAGGGACGTCCGGGAGACCACGTCGTTCAGGTCCACGGCGGTCTGTTCGGGCACTCCCTTCCGGGCGAAGGTCAGGAGATTGCGGACGATCCGTCCGGCCCGCTCGGCTTGATCGTGAATGACGCGCAGGTGCTCTCGAGGCAGCTCGGGGTGTGCGGGCCGCTCCAGCAGGAGCTCCGCCAAGCCGGCGATGGATGTGAGCGGGTTGTTCAGCTCGTGGGCCACGCCCGACACCAGCTGCCCGATCGACGCCATCTTGTCGTTCTGGATGATCTGAGCCTCGAGGAGACGCTGTTCGGTGACGTCCTCGATCAGGATCACGACCGACCCCGGCTCCACTCCGGCGAGGGGTGCGGCAGTCAGCCGAAGCACCCGGTTGTTGTGCTCCAGTCGGACCACCAGCGGAACCGTGCGCTCCCCCCGATAGGAAACCTCGATCAGGCCGGACACGGCCTCGGCTGCACCCGACAGCAGGTCACCGAAGTTCTGGCCCAACAGCTCGCGCTCCGGCACGTCCACCAACGCGGCCAACGCCCGGTTCGCCCGCAGGATGGCGCCGTCAGGTCCCACTACGGCAATCCCCTCGGCCAACGCGTTGAAGGTCGTCTCCCACTCTTCCTCGCTCCGGCGGACCATCTCGTAGAGGCGGCTGTTGGCCAGCACCACCGAAGCGTTGGTGGCGACCGTGGACAAGAGCCGGCGATCCTCATCGGTAAATGGTCCGCCCCGGCGGTCCGCTACGGCGAGCGCACCCATCGTGATGCCCTGGGCCTTCAGGGGGGCCACCGCGGCCGAACGCACCATGAGACCGGCGAGCAGATTCACGGTCGGCGTGTCGCCGTCCTGGGCAACCTCGATCCGGTCACGGTCAATGGCGACGCGCACGAGCGCGGCACCGGGCTCGTGGCTCACGTGTCCCAGCAACGGGGCGAGCGACCCCGTGGCGGCAACGACCCGGAGGACGCGGTCTTCCATCTCCACCAAGGCCACGATGGCACCATCAGCCTGGAGAAATCGAGCGGCGTATCGCGCCACTTGGTCCACGATCCGGTCGGGCTGCATCGACTCGGAGAGGACGTAGCTCAGCTCCTGGAGAGAGAACAACTCACTGATCCGACGATCCAGCTGCATGGCGAGCTGATCGGCTTTCCCCTGGGCCTTCCGCACCTGGGAACGGGATCGGATCACTGCCAGCACGAAGGTGGCCCCGATAGTGAGTGCGGCGAAGGCCGCCAGCGACCAAAACCGGTCCTGCGCCCACCACACGACTCCCCCGAGGAGAGCCGCTGCAGCCAGGTGGAGCGTCAGCTCCCAGCTGGTGTTCCAGCCGGAGATCAGCAGAAGGATGGCGGCGCAGCCCAGCGCGACCGCGGGTGATATGGCGGAGTTGGTGAGGATAGCAGCGGCAACGACACACGCGAGGATCGCACCCGCCACGGCGGCGATCGATAGCTGCGAACGGCTGCTGCGGCTGGTCAGCTCAGGGCTCCCGGGAGTCGCGGCGGGCGACCCTTTCCGTCACATAGGCCTCAGGCGGGGCATTCGGCTTCACCCGGATCGACTTGGCCGGGATCCCGACGTTCACGTGATACGGACGCACGTCCTTGGTGGCGACCGCATTGGCCCCCACCATGGCATGCCGGCCTACCCGCACACCCGCGAGGACGGTGGCGTGGTAGGTAATGCGCACGTCATCTTCCAGAACGGTGCGCGCGTTGGTGACGTCCTTCTGGTCCACGATGCTGTGGGTGTGACTGTAGATGTTGGCGTAGTCCGAGATGCTCACCCGATTCCCCAGCGTGATGCCGCCGCGGTCGTCCAGCAGCACGTTCCGGTGCACCACCACGTCATCCCCTACCTCGAGATTGTACCCGAAGGAAAACTCGACGTTCTGAAAGCATTTGAAGTTCTTGCCCACGCGAGCGAAGATGTGCGGCGCCAGGATCCGCCGGAATCGGATACCAAGGTGCACGTTACCGCCGCCCAGAAGAGATCGGTCGAAGCTCTGCCATAGCCAGAGCAGCGGCTTCACCCGGGCATAGCGCTCCGCGTCGACCTCGGAGTAGTACTCCGGCTCGAGAGTGATGTTCCAGGGATCGAGTGAGAGCAGGGCGACTCGGCTGGGGTCGGGGGTCCTGGGGTCCTGCAGCAACTCGTCGTAGTCCTGCACACCCGGATAGTAGATCTGGAACAGGAGGTCCCGGCTCAGCCGATGCCAGTCGGCACCAGGCTCGGCAAGTTGGGCCTCCAGATCGGCCAGCCAGCCGTCGTAAAACTTCTCGGTGGCCTTGGGAAGTCGCACCTGGCGGAGTGGCAGAAGGACCATGCAGGGGCTCGTTTTCGGGACGGTGAGGCACGAGGGAAGTGCGGTCACCGTACAATGATGGGCGGACCCCAGTGTTGACACCAGTCCTAATTGGGAATAGAGTAGTAGGAGTTACGGATGAAAACCATTCTCATGTAGTCTTGCCGGCATTTGGAGGACTGTCGATGCGTCTTACCTCGTCCACCCCCTTCCTGACCGGTCTGGCCGTTCCGCTCATCATCAACCCCCTCAGCGCCCAAGAATCCGAGACCACTTCAGTGGGCGGCTATGGAGAGGTCCACTACACCAACGCCACAGGCGCGAACACGCCGGGGATGGTCAACGTCCGGCGCTTCGTGCTGTATCTGGCTCACACCTTCAACGAGAAGGTGGCCGTTCGCTCGGAGCTCGAGGTGGAGGACGCCAAGGTCGAGGGCGGCAAGGCGGGCGGGGAGGTAGCGCTGGAGCAGCTATACCTCGACTACCTGATCTCGCCCGCCTTCACCATGCGGGCCGGTCTCGTGCTGCCACCGGTCGGGATCGTGAACGAGATCCATGAGCCGCCGACGTTCAACGGTGTGGCGCGTCCCGCCTTCGATCGTGACGTCATCCCCACCACATGGCGGGAAATCGGCGTCGGTGCAGTCGGTGCCATTTCCGGCTCCTCGGGGCTGAGCTACCGGGTATATCTGGTGAACGGTCTAAAGGCCGACGGGTTCACCGCCGCCTCGGGTATCCGCGAGGGACGGCAGGAAGGGAGTGAGGCGAGCTTTGCCAACCCCTCGGTCACGGGGCGGCTGGAGTGGGCCCGGCCGGGGCTCCGCCTCGGTGGCTCGTTTTGGTATGGGGGCAGCGCCAATCAGGACTCGTTGCTGGGCACCGGCACCTTCGACAACGCGGTGGCTCTGGTGTCCGCTGATGCCCGGTACGATGTAGGCCCGTTCATGTTCCGCGGCATCGTGGCCAACATCAGCGTGGCCGGTGCCAGTGGCATCAATGCCGTGTACGGCACCCAGGTGGGGAGCCGGATTGCAGGCGGATACATCGAGGCCGCCTACAACGTGCTGTCGGCGTTCGCGCCGGCGTCCGCCCAGCGGCTCAACGCTTTTCTGCGTTACGAAAATTACGATACCCAGGCCGAGGTACCTGCGGGCCTGGTGAAGGATGAGACGCTCGCGCGGCGGATCACCACCTTTGGGCTCTCGTACAAGCCGATCTACAACGTGGTCCTCAAGGGCGACTACCAGCTTCAGCGCAACAAGGCGGGGGTTGGTGAAGGCGAGGCGTTGGCCTTGGGAGTTGGATATCAGTTCTAGACCTGTGAGAGGTAAGAGGTGAGAGGTGAGAGGTAAGAGGTCCAATCGGTTGCGCTGCTCTCTCCGGACGAGCGTCGTCACGGCGGCCAGATTACGTCTGGCTCTATCTCTCGCAGCCTACCTCTCACCTCTCACCTCTCA
Source organism: Gemmatimonadales bacterium (assembly GCA_034666205.1). Taxonomy (GTDB): domain Bacteria; phylum Gemmatimonadota; class Gemmatimonadetes; order Gemmatimonadales; family GWC2-71-9; genus CAVVWJ01. The sequence goes on along the minus strand of JAXDMF010000192.1, from coordinate 7,375 downwards.
CTTCTCACCTCTCGTCGCCCAATCAGCTCCACCCGCCAAGGTCGCCAAGTCGGTCGAACGAATCTTCGGCACCGGCATACAGGTGGATACTCTGAAGGTCGATACCGCGACGGTGCTCCGGGTCTCCAAAGCCGGCAAACTGTTCGGCTTCGCTCGGGTGGGGAATGTCAAAGGGAAAGATCAGCCGATCACGTTCCTCGTCGCGATCGACTCTCAGGACGTCCTCAAGGACGTGGACATACTGGTCTACCGCGAGCCGTACGGGGGAGAGGTCGCCTACGAGCCCTGGCGCAAGCAGTTCCGGGGTAAGGCGGCTACCGCCCCGCTCGTTGTGGGGAGCGACATCAAGAACATCTCCGGCGCCACCATCAGCTCCCATTCGGTGACCCTCGGCGTGCGCCAGACCCTGGCCGACCTCACCGCGTGGCACGCCACGGGCAAAATCAGGTGACCGCCAACCGGCCGCTCTCGTGGAGCAGTCTTCCCGAGACCATCCGGGCGCTGGGGCGATGGATTACCATCGTGCAGCTGGTGGGCTATAGCACCTCGCTGGTCTTCATCCGGCACACCACGGGACTGACGCCGGGCGGCGTCGCCACCCGGTACCGCGGGTCCGACCCCAACACCGCCGAGGGGGCTATGCAGTTTGCCAAGTCATTCTCGGAGATGCTCACCATCACCCACACGCACCTCTTCAGCATGGCCGCCATCTTCGTCTTCAGCGGGCTGGGGCTGGCGCTCTGTGCTCGTCCGTCCGAGCGGTGGCGCCGCGTCCTCATCGTCGAGCCGTTCGTGGCCCTGCTGGTCTCGTTCTCCGCGATGTGGCTCATGCGCTACGCCGACCCCGGGTTCAGCTGGCTGCTCGCGGTCTCGAGCGGATTGATGGCCGTCACCTTCTACGTCCAGTCTTTCTTCATTTTGCGCGAGCTGATACCCCGCTCTCGGGTAACGGCATGAGGCGGCGAAAATTCCTCGAGACCCTCGGCACAGGCGTAGTCGCAGCCATGAGTCCAGAGCTCAGAGCCTCATTCCTCCGACCGCCTGTCCGCCCGTCCGTCCGTTTCGTCGAGCGCTGGTCCTGGGCCATGGGCCAGCCGGTTCACCTCCAGCTCTTTGCCGACTCAGAGAGCCACGGCTACGACGCGGCCGCGGCTGCCCTGGCGGAGCTTCGCCGGGTCGAGAGCCGGCTCACGTTGTTCGATGACGCGAGCGATCTGGTCGAGCTGAATCGACACGCGGGCGGACCCGGGCTCCGGGTCGGCGGGGATCTGGCCCTCGTCCTCTCCGCTGGTCTCCGGATGGAGCAGGCGACGGCCGGCGCATTCAACCCCGCGGTCGAGCCTCTGATGCGTGCCTGGGGGTTCCATGCGCCCCGGGCAACCGAGCCGAGCCGGGCGGAGATCCGGGAAGCACGAGAGGCGGTCAGAATGGCCAGGATCGTGGTAAGCGGCCATCGGGTTACCGTCCCGCAGGGGGCCACGCGGCTGGACCTGGGGGGGATCGGGGTTGGCTACGGCCTCGATCGAGCCGCGTCGGCGCTGCGGCGAATGGGGATTCGCAGCGCGTTTCTCGATGTGAGCGGCGACTGTATTGCGATCGGTGCGCCTCCCGGGCAGGAGGACGGTTGGCCGGTCGACATTGCCGGCCCGGGGATCGGCACCGGCATCCTGGCATCGACTCGGCTGCGCGATGTGGCGCTGGCCACCTCAGCCAATACGATGTCAGTGGTGCGTTACGGGCGAGCCGTGCGGGGACACGTGATGAATCCCGAGACGGGATGGCCGGCCGATGCGCTGGTCCAGGTCAGCGTGGTCGCGCGGACCGGTATCGAGGCGGATGCGCTGTCGACTGCGATGTTGGTGTCAGGAAAACCGGCGGAGGGCGTACTCTGGTACTACAAGGCGTGAACGGTAAACAGTGAACAGTGAACAGTGAACAGGGGTGGTGGGGCCCGTTCACTATTCACTGTTCACGCCCTTTTACCTGCTCGTGTCTCGCGGCTGCTCCCGCGCCCTCGCCGCTACCCGGGCGCGCTCCCGCTCCAGGGTAGACTGCTTGTTCTGCCAGTCTTCCGATGTCAACGCGCCATACGAGAGCGTGAACGAGTCGTCCACCGGAATACTCTCCTCGAAGACATAGATCGCACTGGCCTGGTCGCGAACGCGTAGTTGCCCCGAGGTGAACCTCGGGGTGAGTGGAATGGTACCGATGGGGCGGAACACGCGATTCCGGATGAGCAGCGTAAGGGTCTGGGCATCGAAGCGCACGTCCGACCGGACCCCGAAGAAGCTCACCAGTGCCAGGCCGGGCTGGGACACGCCGGCCCCGGAGGCGACGGAATCGATTTCCCGCCGGTGGTTCTCCACCAGACCCAGAATCGATTCATAGGCGTCACGGGCCAGAAGCCGGGTGACGCGGAGATCCAGTGGGATGAAGCGGATCTCGAGGTCATCGTTCTGCACCCGCAGCGCGAGGTCATTTTGGGACAGCGTGCCATACCCCGGCGGCAAGGCCCGAACTCGTTCTCCGGACTGTTGCCCGCGGACTGGCGCGGCGCAGCCCAGCAGGGCCACCACGGCGAACCACTGACGCGTTCTCACGAGATCTCCTCTCCGGCGGCGGCGACGATGCTGGCGGCGAGCTCCGGGATCCCCGTCCCGAATCGGCTGCTGGTCAGCTGAATCTGGTCTGGCCGGAGTCCCAGGCTCACCGCCAGCTCTCGCTCTCGAGTCCTCAGCGCCGAGCGCGTGAGCTTATCGACCTTGGTAAAAGTGGCGAGGACGGGCCGACCGCTTTCGACCAGCAGCTCCTGCATCTCGAGGTCCTCCCGCGACGGATCGTGACGAATATCGAGCAGCCACACGATACCGGCCAGCGCCTCTCGGGTGCGCAGGTATCCGGTCACCAGCTTCCGGTAGCCGGCACGGTCGCCCTTGCTCGCCCGGGCGAAGCCGTAGCCCGGGAGGTCGACCAGGTACAGTTGGGGAAGCCGGTAGAAGTTGAGGAGTGTGGTCTTGCCGGGCGAGCCGCTCACCCGCGCCAGGCCGGGCCGCCCCACGAGCGAGTTCAACAGACTCGATTTCCCTACGTTCGACCTCCCGATGAAGGCGATCTCGGGGAGCGGAGGCTCAACCCTGACTTTGAAGTCGGGAAAGGAACCGACGAATTCAATGGGTTGGGCGGCGAGAGGGTTAGCTCCCGCTTGCACAAAGGGCGGACCCAGGTCCGCCCCTACATCCTGCCCCGCTTTCCCGCTTTCCCGCTTCCCCGCCTTGCTCACGCCTCCCGCTTGGCCCGGGCGCGCTCGGTGACGATGAGGGGCGAGGTGCCTTCGCAGATCGCCTCCTTGGTGATCACGATCTCGCGCACGTCCTCGCGGTTGGGCAGGTCGAACATGATGTCGGTCATCATGGTCTCGAGGATGGCGCGCAGCCCGCGGGCGCCGGTGCCGCGCTTGAGCGCCCGCTGCGCCACGGCCCGGAGCGACTCGGGATCGAAGGTGAGGCCGACGTCCTCCAGCTCGAACAGCTTCTTGTACTGCTTGGTGAGGGCGTTCTTGGGCTCGACCAGGATCCGGACCAGCGCGTCTTCATCCAGCGCCTCGAGCGAGACCACGACCGGCAAGCGGCCGACGAGCTCGGGGATCAGACCGAAGCGGAGCAGATCATCGGGCTCGACCTCGGCGTAGGGGTTGCCCTTGTTCAGCTGGGGATTCGACTTCCGCTCCTCGCTGCTGAACCCGATCTGCTGCCGGCCGGTGCGGGCCTCGATGATTTTCTCCAGCCCATCGAAGGCGCCACCGCAAATGAAGAGGATGTCCTTGGTGTTGATCTGGATGTATTCCTGCTGCGGGTGCTTGCGTCCGCCCTGCGGGGGGACCGAGGCGATGGTGCCCTCGAGGATCTTGAGCAGCGCCTGCTGCACGCCTTCGCCCGACACGTCGCGGGTGATGCTGGGGTTCTCCGATTTCCGCGCGATCTTGTCGATCTCATCGATATAGACGATGCCCCGCTCGCATTCGGCCACGTTGAACTCGCCGGCCTGGAGCAGTCGGACCAGGATATTCTCCACGTCCTCGCCGACATATCCGGCCTCGGTGAGGGTGGTGGCGTCTGCGATGGTGAAGGGTACGTCGAGAATGCGGGCGAGGGTCTGTGCCAGCAGTGTCTTGCCGACTCCGGTGGGCCCGAGCAGCAGAATGTTGGACTTATCCAGCTCGACATCGCCCTCCCGGCCGCTGGAGGCGTTGATCCGCTTGTAGTGATTGTAGACGGCGACGGCGAGTGTTCGCTTGGCCCGCTCCTGCCCGATCACATACTGGTCCAGCACGTCCTTGATCTCGGACGGCGTAGGGACCTGGGTTATGCTGTCCGCAACCTCGCGCTCCTCGTCTTCCGCCAGGATCTCATTGCAGAGCGTGATGCACTCATTGCAGATGTAGACCGAGGGGCCGGAAATGAACTTCCGGACGGAATCCTTCGATTTTCCGCAGAAGGAGCAGCGGAGATGCTTGTCGTTGGACATGGAGCCGCGTCGTGATGGAGGTGGATGGTGCCGGGAAACCTGCCCCCGGATCCCCTAAGCGTCAAGTCTCCTTGCCTTCCTTACCGTTCTTGTGTGGTACCAGGTCCTTATGCGGCGTAAACACGCTGTCGATGATGCCGTACGCCTTGGCCTCTTCCGCGCTCATGAAGCGATCCCGGTCCATGTCCCGCTCGATGGTCTCGATCGGTTGGCCGGTGTGGAGCGCATAGAGCGAGTTCATCTTGGACCGGAGATAGAGGATCTCCCGCGCCTGGATCTCGATGTCGGCCGCGGTGCCCTGGGTTCCACCGGAGGGCTGGTGGATCATGATCCGGGAATGGGGCAGCGCGCTGCGCTTCCCCTTGGCCCCGGCCGCCAGCAGGAACGAGCCCATGGAGGCGGCCATACCCATGCAGATCGTGTTCACCGGCGCCCGCAGGTGCTGCATCGTGTCATAGATGGCCATCCCGGCCGACACCACTCCCCCCGGCGAGTTGACGTAGAGGTAGATGTCTTTGTCGGGATTGTCGGCTTCGAGGAAGAGGAGCTGCGCGATGATGATGTTGGAGACATCGTCATTGATGGGCGCGCCGAGGAACACGATGCGGTCCATCAACAGCCGGGAGAAGATGTCGTAGGTGCGCTCGCCGCGACTGGAACGCTCGATGATGTAGGGCGGATACAAGGTGGCCATGTTCACGACCTGACGTCTTCAACGGTGGATTGCTTGAGGAGGAAGTCGAATGCCTTCTCCTCCGTGATGGCGCGCTCCAGCTCTTGGAGGCGGTTCGCCTTCTGCAGCGAAGCGTAGACCTGGCCTGCGGGCACTCCCCGCGTGGCAGCCATGGCGTTGATCCGCTCGTCCAGCTCAGACTCGGTGGCGCGAAGCTCATGGGTCTCGACTAACGCGTCCAGCGCCAGGTCGCGCTTCACCTGGGCTTCCGCGATGCCGTGGAACTGCTGCTCAAACCCGGCGAGCTGATCTTCCGGCACCTTGTACATCTCGGCATAGCCGTGCAGGAGCCGGTGGACCAGTGAGTGGGGGGCCTCGACCCGGTTGGCTTCGACCAGCTGGCCGATCAGGTTCCGGCGGACTTCGGTGTCGGCCTCTCGAGCGGCCTCACGCTCGAGGTCTTGCCGGACGGCAGCCCGGAGCGCATCGAGGTTCTCGAAGTCCCCTGCCTCACGGGCCAGAGCGTCGTCCAGCGGCGGGAGCTCCTTCCGTTTGACCTCGTGGAGGGTGATGCGCACCCGGCGGGTCTGACCCCGGCGAGACTCATCCGGGTGGTCATCGGGGAATCGCACTTCCGCCTCGGCAGTCTCACCCGGGAGCAGCGTCATGATCCGCTCCTCCAGCTCGGGGATCGCCTGGTTGTCGCCCAGCACCAGATCGTGCGGCTGCGCCGGACCGGCGACACCATTCTCGATCGGCGCCACTTCGACCCGGACCATCTGTCCCGCCGTCGGCTTGGCGCCTTCGACCGGAATCCAGGCGGCCTTGTGCTCCTGAATCCTGGCGAGCTGTTCATCGACCGCACTGTCGGTCACGGGAGTCACCCTCCGCTCGAGCCGGAACCCTCCCACCCGCTCGAGCTTCAGCTCGGGGCGCACCTCGACGTGCAGCTCGAACTCGATGGGGCTGCCTTCCTCGAACTTCAGGTTCCGAATGGCGGGATCGTTGATGGGCTTGAGCGATTCGGCGGTCTTGGCGGTTTCCCAGCTTTCCCGGATGACTTCCTCCAGCACCGTCTGCCGGATGGCGTCGCCGAAGCGCTTCCGCACAACGGTGTCCGGCGCCTTTCCTGGTCGGAAGCCGGGCAGCCGCGCGCGTTTGGCGTAGTACTTCAGCGCCCGGGCCTCCGCTTCGCGCACCCGGTCTACCGGCACGGTAACGTGGAGTGACTTGGAGGCGGAGTCTTCGGCGGTTTTCTCGACCGTGATCTGGTTCATCGTGGAGGGGAATCTACCCTGACGCCGTCCCCAGGGTCAATTTCGGCACGCAACGCCAAACCTTGCACCCGCTGGCCGTTGCACAACCGGCAGGCCTACGCCAAGATTCGACGGTCGGCTCCGCTGCACCAACCGATCCCACCCGTGCAGCACCCACCTTTCAGGCAAGGCCATGCCCTCGGTCCTCTTGGTAGACGATGAGAGCTCGATGCGGAGCGCGCTGCGGAAGCTCTTCGAGCGCGCCGGGCTCACCGTATTGGAGGCGGATTCCGGGCGGGGCGCCCTCGAGGTGATTGCGTCCAATCCGGACATTTCCGCGGTGGTGAGCGATTTCCTGATGCCCGAAATCAACGGACTCGATTTCTACGACGCCCTCGTGGCTCAGTCGCCGCATCTCCGGGGACGGGTCATCTTCCTGACCGGGGCAGCCCGAGATCCGAGGGTGCATCAGCCCCTGGAACAGCGTGGCGTGCCGCTCATCAGCAAGCTGGACGACCTCGAGATCGTGCTCGATGCCGTGAAGCTGGTACTGCTGCGACGGCCACTGGCAGGTCCGACGATTTTGTAGGACCCTCCGGCTCATTCCCACATTCATGTAGGCAAGGACGGCGGAACCCGAAGCGGAAGCCGCTCGTTCGGGGCGCCAGCCGTGGTGCACGCCTGGCATACTCGTTGCCTCTCATACCTCTGGCAGGCAATTCTCGCCGTCCGGTGTCCGATGGCGGAGAACGTTCATTCGAGTCAGGAGTCATTCAGCATGCAGCGTCGAGCCATTACCCTGGTTGCACCGCTGGTTCTCGGCATCGCGGGACTGGCCGTTCCGCCTGCGTTGCAGGGCCAAGCGGCCACCGCTGCTCCCCGCGCGGTGCAACTCGAGTTCCTCTCCCGGGAACGCGCCCGG
>JAXDMF010000191.1:0-5537 GCA_034666205.1 Gemmatimonadales bacterium | reverse complement strand
TAGCGCTCCAGCGCGCGGCGTCCTACCGGGCTCAACCGGTACTCGGTCCGCGGCATCCGTCCTGCGAACGACTTGGTGCACACGATGTAGTTGGCCTCCTCCAGCTTCCGGGCGTGGACACTCAGATTACCATCGGTCGAATCGAGCAAACGCTTGAGCTCGTTGAAGCTCAGGCTGTGATTCACGGCGAGTGCGCTGACGATCGCGAGGCGCATGCGTTCGTGAATCAGCCGATCGAGCTCGAGCGGGCCGTGCCGCGCCCCATCGCCCTTGATGCCCTGGAGCCGTTGGGGCCGCTTGCCTCCGTCATGGCCGGTCGAGGCCAGGTTGGATTTAGCCACCGTACCTCCCTGCGATGATCAGGCCGAAGATGATATGGAGTCCACCGAATCCCACCGCCATCAGCCACTCACCCCAGCCTGGGGGAGCCAGGAGTGCGACGGCGCCGAGCGCCATGAAGCAGAGGCCCATGAGGGGAACGACCCGGACGGAGAAGGCCCCGCCGGTCACGACCCCGGTCCCGTACAAGAGGAGCCACGTCCCGGGGAGGGCGCTGTACAGGCCGGCCCGAACCAGAACGAGGGTAAGGAGAACACCGACCGCGAGCGGCGGCACGTAGCTCAGGACAAAGCGACGGCCGGAATACGAGAGGACCGATGTCCCTCCGCGCCTGGCCTTGAGCGCCATGGCCCAGCCCCCAATGGCCAGGGCGAGTACCGAGGCCGAGAGCCACACCGCCAGCCATTCGGCGGGCGGCCGGTCATTGGCCAGTGCGGTAGCGGCCAGCGCGGTGACGCCCATGGCAACCCCGCCCCACCCCGGGACCGCGGTGAAGGCCGTGGCCCGTTCCATGGTGGAGCGGATGAAGGACAGGTTGTCCATCGCCCGGGCGTGCAGCGCCGGTTCTGGTCCGGCCTCGGGCTTGGGACGGAGCGTGGTCATGCCCTCAGTGTAACGCACCGGGGCGGTTTCATCAAGTGCTTTGCATTATAAAGTCAAATCGGCTGAACCGCCACCGCCGTCCCGTAGCACAGCACCTCGCTCACCCCCTGCATCAGCTCGGTGGCATCATACCGAATTCCCACCACGGCATTCGCCCCCAGCTCCTCGGCATGCGCAACCATCATCTCGAACGCCTCGGCGCGGGTCTTCTCACACAGCTCAGTGAAGAGGGTGATGTTGCCACCCAGCAGCGTTTGCAGCGACCCCCCGATGGTGCCGAAGATCGAACGGGAGCGGACGGTGATCCCCCGAACGACCCCGAGGTTCTCGACTACGCGGAACCCATCCAGGGTGAAGGCTGTCGTCGTCATCGAATGGCGCACGGGTCAGGCCGCCTTCAGGTCGGAAGTGCAGTGCGGACACCGCGTGGCCGCGACCGGGATCGCCATCCGGCAGTAAGGGCAGTCCTTGGTGGTGGGCGTCGCGGCATCCTGCGGCTTGAGCCGGTTCGCCATGCGCACGATGAGGAACACGACAAAGGCCACGATAATAAAGGTGACCACGTTGTTGACGAAGTTCCCGTAGTTGATCGTCACCGCACCCGCTGCCTGCGCGTCCGCCACCGTGGCATACGGCGCCGGCGCCTTCAGCCCCGGCTTGAGCAGCAGGAACAGGTTGGCGAAATCCACGTTGCCGAGCGCGAGCCCGATCGGTGGCATGATGACGTCGTCGACTAGCGATTTGACTATCGTGCCGAACGCCCCGCCGATGATGATGCCGACGGCGAGATCGAGCACATTGCCGCGCAGCGCGAATGCCTTGAACTCCTTGAGCATGGCTAATCCCCGTGGAGGTTGCTTGGATATACTGGAGATCCTGAGGCGATGGTAGAGCACGGGCCCTTCCACCCACCCGCGGAACCGGCCTGAGCCTACCCGAAAAATCGGAAGAACAGCTGGAGTATTCGCTTCACCATGGGCGTCAGCTTCTTTCGCCGCCACGCATCCGCTGCCTTCCGGAACACCTCGGCCTGGGTGGGGTATGGATGAATGGTCGCGCCAATCCGGCCGAGACCCAGTCCTGTAGTCATGGCGAGGCTGATCTCGCTGATCATCTCCCCCGCGTGCTCGGCGACGAGTGTGGCGCCAAGGATCCGGTCGGTTCCTTTCTTCAAGTGAACCCGCAGGAAGCCTTCGGTCTCGCCGTCCAGGACTGCACGATCGGCCTGGTTCATGGGGATGGTGATGGTGTCCAGCTGGAGACCTACCGCGCGCGCGTCCTTCTCGTACATGCCGACATGCGCCACCTCCGGACTGGTGTACGTGGTCCATGGAATAATGAGGCGGCTTGCCCTGGCTCGCCCATAGAAGAGCGCGTTCTGCACCACAATGCGGGCCAGCGCGTCCGCCGCGTGGGTGAAGTGAAACCGTGAGCAGATGTCGCCGGCGGCGTAGACCCGGCGGTTGCTAGTTCGGAGCCGGTCGTTCACCTGCACGCCCGCCCGGTCGTATACGATGCCCGCAGCCTCCAGGTCGAGCCCCTCTACGTTGGGCACCCGGCCCGCTGCGACGAGAATCTCATCACCCCGAACCGGCTCCTCGCCGTTCGCGCCTTGTAGAACGACTAGCCTTTCCCCACCACTCCGCTCCACCCGAATGATGGAGGCCCGGCACCGGAAGACGACCCCGTCGCGCTCCATGGCACGCTCGACCACGCCCGCCGCGTCGGGGTCTTCCCTCGGCAGAGCATGCTCGCCCCGATCGATTACAGTGACCTGGCTCCCGAACCGGGCAAAGGCCTGCGCCAGCTCGCAGCCGACGGGACCCGCGCCGATCACGAGCAGGCGGGCCGGGAGCGCGGTGAGGGAGAAGATCGTCTCGTTGGTCAGGTAACCGGCGGTAGCGAGGCCGGGAATCTCTGGCACATCGGGCCGCCCGCCGGTGGCGATCACCGCCCGGCGGAACTCGAGTCGTTTGCCCCCGATATCGACCGCCGCGGGTGCAACGAACCGGCCGTCGCCGAGAAATACGTCCACGCCGAGCTCACGGAATCGGTGGACGCTGTCGGCAGGACTCAGGTCGGCCCTGATCCGCCGCATGCGCTCCATGACCGCTCCGAAATCTCCGTGCTCCCCGGTCGGCGGTGCTCCGAAGATCTGATGTGCCTCCCGCGCTTCGCGCCAGGCTCGGGCGGCCCGGATGATGGCCTTCGACGGAACACAGCCGACGTTGAGGCAATCGCCGCCCATGAGGTGGCGTTCGACCAGCGCGACTCGAGCGCCCAGCCCCGCCGCTGCCGCCGCGGTCACCAGCCCGGCAGTGCCGGCGCCGATCACCACCATGTGATATCGAGTCTTGGGCTCGGGGTTCACCCAGCCGGGCGGGTGAACGTTCTCCAACAGCCGTCGGTTCTGCTCGTCGGGAGGGTGGAGCATCAGGACGTGCCGGCGCCATCGACGATGGCGTCGCGGAGTGCGCGGCGGGCGATGCGAGTCACCAGCGCGCTGACTATGATCGTGGCCACGAGACCGATACCCAGGAGGACATAGTATTCCGCTCCCCGCGGGATCGGCGCGCCGCTCGCCACCCGGGCCACGTCGCCGAGGATCCTGCCGTAATACACGTAAAGCAGCGTGGCGGGCAGCATCCCCGCCGAGGCAAGGACATAGTCGCGGAACCGCACCTTGGTGAGCCCGAGAGCGTAGTTCAGCAGGTTGAAGGGAAAGACCGGTGAGAGCCGGAGCAGAAAGACGATCTTGCGCCCCTCGTGGCCGATGGCACGATCGATGGCGGCGAAGCGCGCGTTGCCGGCCAGCCGGGCCTCTACTACCGGCCGCGCCAGGTAGCGGGAGACCAGGAACGCAGCCGAGGCGCCGAGCGTCGCCGCCACGAAGACGATCGCCGTGCCGGCAGCAAGGCCGAAGATCGTTCCAGCGGCGATCGTCAGAATCGAGCCGGGGACGAACGCGACCACCGCGGCGATATACCCGAGCCCGAACAGCAGCGCGCCCACCGCGCCTTTGCCGGACACCCAGTCGGCAAAGCGGGGAATCGACTCGATCGCCGATCGGCCCGCGATCGCCAGCACCGCAAGACCAATCAGCAGCAGCACTACTCGCGCTGTCAGGAGCTCTCGGCCGGATGCCCCGCGGCTTGCCACTCAGCGAATCCTCCCGGGAACTGACTCACCTCGCGGAAGCCGCGGGCTCGAAGCAGGCTCGCCGCCATGGCGGCGCGGGCGCCGGTCTGACAGTGGACGATCACCGCGCGATCCCGCGGCAGCTCGTCGAGCCGGCTATCAAGCTCGCCGAGCGGCAGGTGGAGCGATCCGGGCAGGTGACCCGCCTTCCACTCCCCTTCCCCGCGCACATCTACCACCACCTTGTCGTTGGACTGGAGCTCAGCCGCAAAGTCGGTCAGGCTGAGCGAGGGAATGGTCTGGAGCTGACCCTGCGAGGCACGCCACGCGTCCACCACCTCGCTCCCGAAGTAGCCTGCAATTTGGTCCAGTCCAATCCCCGCGAGATCGCGCACCAGCTGATCTATCGTCTGGCCCCTCCGATCGTCGACAATGAGATAGAAATCCCGATCGTACGGGAGCAACCATCCGGCCCAGGTGGTGAAGGTGCGGCCACCGGGGATGTTGAGCGTGCCGGGTACGGCCCCATGAGCGAACTCCACGGCTGGCCTGATATCCACCACGGTCGCGCCCTGGGCGAGCGCCGCGGCGAGGGTCGCCACCGGGAGTCGTGCCGGCCGGCGGATGCCCCCGAGCAGCCGTGGCCCAGCGCGGTTGATCCGCTTCATCTCGGCGAAATAGCGCGGTGGGTCGGGCTGGCCCTCCAGCACGGCGCTCACGAATGCGGTTTCGTCGGCGATACCGAAGGCCCAATTGAAACGCTTCTCGTAGCCCAAAGTGGACTGAGGGACGGCGCCGAGCGCCTTGCCGCAGGCGGAGCCGGCACCATGGCCAGGCCAGATCTGGAGGTAGTCCGGCAGCGCGCGACATCGCTGGAGCGACCGGAACAGCTGTCGGGCCCCTGCTTCCATGGTGCCCTTGGCCTGAGCGGCTCGCTCGAGCAGATCCGGCCGGCCGACATCGCCGACGAAGATGAAGTCGCCGGTGAGAGCACCCATCGGCTCCGATGCGGTCGCCGTATCGGTGACGAGGAAGGCCAGATGCTCGGGCGTGTGTCCCGGCACATGCAGCACCCGAATCTCGACCGCGCCGACCTTGAACTCCGATCCGTCTCGCACCAGCACCGCTTTCGACTCGACGGCGTACTGGTAACTCCACTCGCTTCCGCCCGCATCGGAGAGGTAGAGTCGCGCGCCGGCCCGGTGAGCCAGCTCCCGGGCACCGGAGACGAAGTCGGCGTGGATGTGGGTCTCGGTCACGTGCGCGATCCGGAGCCCCTCCTCATTCGCCGCCTGGAGATAGGGATCGAGGTCGCGGTTGGGATCGACGACCAGCGCCTCGCCGCTCGCGGGACAGCCGATGAGGTAGCTGGCCTGGGCGAGTTTGGGGTCGTAGAAGCGGCGGAGGAGCATGCTCACACCCCGACCGAGCGGCCGCGGGGCCGCCGGCCACGAGCC
>JAXDMF010000190.1:0-2879 GCA_034666205.1 Gemmatimonadales bacterium | reverse complement strand
AGCGCGGCACTTTCCGAACCGCCGGCCAGAAGGACGAGCACCGCCGTGCCGGAGGGGATTCCCTGGCCGGTCTCGGGGATCCACTCAACGACACTGGCCCGGAGTTCCCGGGCCAGGTCGCCGAGGGTGATGCGAAAGCTCTCGGAGAGCTGAACTACGGCGATGGACCATTTCCGTTCAGTCACAGCTGCTCCTTGCTACGATTCCGTTACTGGTGCGGGATACCATCATCGGCACCACCATGGTCGTGGCGGCCATCGTGGTCGTCGTCTTCGAACGCCTCGAGGGAGCTCTTGATGTTCTGCTCGACCAGGCCCTGGTTCGACTGTCCGGGATTGGCGGTAGCCGGGTCCAGCAGTGCACCGCCCTGATTACGGAACCAGCCATCGAGGTTGACCATCAGCGTGAGGTCAGTCGCGCCGGTCTCGCCCGCGACGATCGGCGGGTTCAGCTCGAACTCCATCTCGGCGTCGAAGTCGCCGGTGTAGACGAAGTCGGCTCCGTTATAGGTGCCGGTCACCCGCACGCTGTGGCCCTGCAAATCGGTCGACCCGTGGAGCTTCAGTTCGACCTTGTCGTACGAGCCCGGCGTGACCTGCACGCTGAAGCTGCGCGCGGCACCCGGAGTGCCGAGCGGCAGATCCACCAGAACGGGGCCGAGCTCGAGCTCCTCGCAGTCATTGCCGGTGTCAGTGGAACAATCGGTTGTGGCACCGGCACGATGCAGCTCTATCTCCCGCATCACCAGCTCCACCTTGGTCAGCACCAGAGTGTTGGTGCCGTCGGTAAAGGTCTCCGGGGTGCTGAGTGCCAGCGATGCGCCGGCTGTGGCCGCTGCGGCCGCGTGGGTAGCGACGTTGAAGCTCATCTGGCTGAGGCTGGACGGGCCCGCATCGCTGCACGCTCCCGCGAGAATCGCGAGGAAGGCCAGGGACGCAGGACGGTAGCGGCTACGCATTGGATCTCCTTGTGAGGGACCGGGTTTCCGCCTCATCAAGGGCAATCGATGTGCCTCTGCTGGTGACCGCGCTAATCGCGTGCGTCGCCGGAGGTTACAGCCTGTCGTCGCGACCGGTCGAGCTGCCTTGTTGTAATGCTATGTTGCAGCCTGATCTGTCCTGATACAGACAAGGTAGCGCCGCGAGGCAGCGGATAGCAGGGTTCGCCGCACTACCACGAGGACCCGGTCTCCCGGCAAATTGTATCGCCAACGGCTCTGGCCCTTCTATTAATGAAAGAGGTTCTGATGACGCGCTCCGGCGGCACCGGGTACTGGCTCGCCTCGTTCGTGCTATTGCTGCTTCTTGGCTGTCGAGCGCATCCGTCCCAGTGCGATGTCTGTGGCACCGTCGTGGTGGCCGCCACCGGCGAGCCTGCCAGCCTGGTTCCGCCGCTCGTGGTGGAAACCGTCGGCCGCGACATCAGCGACCAGATCTTCGAGCGTCTGGCGGTGCTGAGCCCGGGCGCTGCCCCGATCGATCCGGCTGGCTACCGGCCTGGTCTGGCCGACAAGTGGGAGCGAGTCGACTCGCTCACCTGGCGCTTCCGTCTGCGCCCGGGTGCCCGGTGGCACGACGGCAAGCCGGTGACCGCCGACGATGTGGTCTTCTCCTTCGACGTGTTCAGCGACTCCATTTTCGATGCCCCCGCACGTTCCTACCTGGCGGGCCGGCTCCGGGCCACACCCGAGGATTCCGTCACCGTTCGAATCGCCTTCCGCGAACCATCACCAGAACAGTTGTATGACGCGACCTACCATGTGCGGATCCTGCCCCGTCATGTCTGGGACAGCATTCCGAGACAGCGGTGGGCGGCGGACACCACTCTGGCGCACCTCGTCGGTAGCGGCGCCTACCATATACAGGACTGGCAGCGGGGCCGCTTCCTGAGTCTGGTGGCCGACAGCACGAGAGCGGCCGGGAACCCAACCCCCCCGATCCGGCGGGTTGTCTGGCGCTTCGCCCCCGATCCCGATGCCGCGCTCAACCTGGTGCTCAGCCACGAGGCCGATCTCATGGAGACCGTGGGAGCGCCGGATCGAGTCCAGCGGGTGGCTCGCGACACGACCTTCCGAACCGTCACCTACCCCGCCGCGGTGTATGGATTCCTCGCCTTCCGCGTTGCCGACGCGGCCGGGCGGCCGCATCCGGTCCTCGGTGACCCCGAGCTCCGGCGCGCGCTCACTCAGGCGGTGGATCGGCCGACCGTCTCCCGCGCATTGTTTGGCGAGGGGACTCGAGTTCCGCCCGGACCAATGTCGCAGCTGCTCTGGATCTGGGACGATGGCACTCGGGTGCTGAAGTTCGACTCTACCCGTGCCCGCGAGACGGTGACGCGAGTGAAGGCCCGTCATCCGCTGGACCGAGTAGACATCCTGGTGCCGGCGACGAGCTCGAGCCGCCGGAAGCTCGCCCTGGTGATCCAGGAGGCTTGGCGGAAGGCAGGGGTCAACGCCACGGTGACCACTGTGGAGTTCCCCGTCTTCCAGGAGCGGCTGGCAAAGGGGCGGTTCGATAGCTACATCGGGGCCTACCTGGACGAGCCAACCCCGCGGGGTCTGATGGATCAATGGACGCGGGCCGGTTGGGGTGCGCTCAACTACGGGCACTATGCCAACCCGATCTTCGACTCGCTACTCTCCGCTGCGTCTCGAGAACAGGATGTCGGCAAGGCCAAGCAGCGATGGCGCGAGGCGATGGACACCCTGAACGCAGACGCGCCGGCGATCTTTCTCTACGCGCTGGCCAACACCGCGGCCGTGCAACAGAGGCTGGAGGGGGTGAAGCTGGATCCCTACTCGTGGCTGAGCGGACTACCGATGTGGCGAGTGTATAGCGGACGAAAGCTGGGCAGGGATTCAGTTCGATAGGGCGGGAAGG
>JAXDMF010000189.1:0-3687 GCA_034666205.1 Gemmatimonadales bacterium | reverse complement strand
ATCAGCGTAGATCTGCGAAGCGCCTGCACGCGTGATCAGCTTGGCCACAAGACTCCACCGGGAGAACAGCAGTTGAGCACGACTCCTTGTGTCCGGTGCGGAGCCCAGCACGACCCGGGCGCGAGTCCATGCCCCGAGCCCAGTCTGGTGGGCCGGACCCTCGGTGCCGGGATCCGCGTCCGTGAGCGGCTGCGGGACACCCCCCTCGGAACTCTCTACCGTGCCGAGTACCCCACCGGGCTCGAGGTCGCCGTCGTGCTCCTGGGCTCCACATCCGCCGACTCTGGTGCACTCGCTCTACGCCGGCAACGCTGCCGCGACGCGATCCAGATCCAGCATCCGAATGTCGCTGCGATCCATGAGCTGAGCGAGACTGACGATGGGTTGGTCTACGTGGTGGCCGAGTTCCTCACGGGCGAGTTGCTGTCGGAGACTCTGGCCAAGCGCGGCGCTCTGCCGCTGGGGGACGCCCTGGACCTCTGCCTGCAAGCCGCGGGCGGGCTGCAGGCGGCCCATGAACTCGGGTGGGTGCACGGGAGGCTCTCGCCCGACAGCATTCTGCTGACCGGCACAGTCGGGGACCATCCACTGGTCAAGCTTATTGCTTTCAGCCCGGAGTCCCTCCTGCGCCGGGCCGATGCCCAGCCACCGATCGAGCAGGGTGTGAGTCTCCAGTATGCGAGTCCTGAGCGGATCGCCGGCCACCCGTCCGACGAGCGCGCCGACGTGTACAGCCTGGGGGCTGTGCTCCATCACCTCCTCACCGGAGTGCCACCCACTCTCGGTGGCGCTGCTCCGGAGGGGATGCGCGCGGTGCTCCGCCGGGCGCTCGACCCTTCGCCCGCGCGCCGCTTTCAGACGGTAGCGGAGTTCGTGGCGGCACTCGCTCGCCCCGTCGAGCCGGTGGTCAACCAACTTCCCGAGCCCACCAGGACTGGTGGGCGCAAACTCCTCCGGAATCTGTGGCCCGAACAACGCGTCGTTGCGGCCGTCCTGGTCGCGGTGTTCGCCGGCCTCTGGCTGCTCTGGGCCACGTACAAGCCCGGGCTCGACGCACCGGGCCGGCCCCGCTTGGAGGAATCCGGATCCGCAGCACAACGCGAGCCCGATTCCATCTCCTCGTCATCTGCATCATCGGCCCCGGGGCGTCTTCGTGCTAAATCAGCGCCTGCATCCCCAGTGCCGCGCGAGTCCCTGAGTTCCCGGATCCCTGCCGCATCCGGTCCTCCCCCGCCCGCGTCCAGCAATGCGGCCGCAGACTCGCTGCTGGTGGATGTACGCTCGATCGATCCCACCATCCAGACCGATCTTCGCTACGCCACGGCGAACAACTTCACCGGTGCGCCGCTCCCCGGTTACGAGGCGCCGCGCGCGCTGCTCCGCCGGGAAGCGGCCGCCGCACTGGGCCGGGTGCAGGCGGGACTCCGCAGCAAGGGCCTGGGGCTCAGGGTACTCGACGCGTACCGTCCGGTGAGGGCGTCGGTCGCGATGGTCGACTGGGCAAAGCGCACCGGGAACCAGTCGCTGATCGAGAAGGGCTATATCCCCGAGCGGAGCCGGCACAACCTGGGCGCGTCGGTGGATGTGACGTTGGTGGATCTGGCGACAGGAACCGAGGTCTTAGGGACCACCGCCTTCGACAACTTCACCGGCACTGCTGACACGGCCAACGCCACCGCCCAAGCGCTGGGTTACCGGAAGATCCTGGTTCAGACCATGGAATCCGAAGGGTTCAGTCCATTTGGGCGGGCGTGGTGGCATTTCAACTACCCGGCGGAGGGGGCGGTGCCCCTCGATCGGATCATTCGGTAGTCTTCCCGCACGCACCAGACTCCCGCACGGTCGCGTCGCGTAGGTGACTCACACTTTTGAGCGTTGCGCGATGGCGATTTCCTACCAAGCCACAATTGTCGCCCTGCTGGGCGCTGTCGCCTGCCGCCCGTCCGCCGATCGGATTAGTCAGGAGATCCGCAACATCACCTCGGCCGAGAGGCCCCCGGCATACCTCGACGGGGTCCGCTGGAAGTTGGTCAGGCAGATCTACGAGGATCGACAGTACCGCCCGCTCTGGGTCGGAATTCGTCCAGTGCCGGAGAGAACCAAGGAATTGATCGCGAACCTATGTGATGCCGAACGGGAAGGACTTCGCCCCGCGGACTACCGTCTCGGCGAGCTCCGCCGCACGGTGGAGCGGTTGCGTCCGAGCCTCAACAAGCAGAGGCCCGAGGCCTTCGCCGTGCTCGATCTCGAGCTCACCAGACGGTTCCTCGACTATGGGGCTGATTTGCTGGCCGGCCGGCTCGATCCGAAGGCAGTCGCGAGCGAGTGGTACATCAGGGCGCGGCGCTGGAGCATCGAGGGCACGCTCCGGGGCGCCGCGCAGGCGGAAGAGTTCCAGGGCATGGTGGCTCCGCTCCGCCCAAATCTGCCCGGGTATGCCGAACTGGTGAAAGCCCTTGCCGGCTACCGCGAAATCCTTGGGCACGGCGGCTGGCCTGAGGTACCGGGCCGTAGCAGACTCCGGCGTGGCGACCAGGGCGCCCGGGTAGCGGTGCTGCGTCGGCGACTCAGGATAACGGGGGACCTTCCCAGTTCGGCGAGGAGTAAACCAGTCTACAACCGCGCTGTGGCCAAAGCGGTAGCGCGTTTCCAGTCGCGCCATGGGATCCCCGGTGACGGGATCGTCGGCGCCGCGACATTGGCCGCACTCAACGTGCCGGTCCAGGTACGGATTCGGCAGATCCAGCTCAGCTTGGAGCGCTATCGCTGGCTTCCCGCGGAGTTTGGGCCCCGGTACATCTATGTGAACATTCCCGAATACGAGCTTTATGGCTACGACGGGGGCAAGCCGGTGCTCAAGATGCGGGTGGTGGTGGGCGACGAGTACGGGAAGGCTACTCCCGTGTTTGCGGACTCGATGACGTTCGTGGTCTTCCGGCCGTACTGGTATGTGCCGCAGCGGATCCTGGCCCGCGAGATTCTCCCGAGAATCAGGAAGAAGCGCTCCTACCTCGTCGGGCACCAGTTTGAGGTGGTCGATGCCAAACGCGAGTCACTGGTGCTGAACCCGCGCAGGATCAACTGGTCCCGCGTGGACACCACCACAGTTCGAGTGCGACAGAGAGGGGGAAGCCCCACGAACCCGCTCGGTTTGGTAAAGTTCATGTTTCCGAATCGGTTCGCCGTCTATCTGCATGACACACCCACCCGGAAATTGTTTAATCGGCCGAAGCGGACTCTGAGTCACGGCTGCGTGTGGGTGGAGAAGCCAGTGGAACTGGCTGACTACGTACTTGCGGGGCAGGACGACTGGAACGAGAAGAAGATCCGTGAGGCCATGGAGACGGAGCATTCAGCGGGCGAGGGGGGAAGCGGGGACGGCCCCACCGTCACGCTGGAGCAGCCGCTCCCAGTCTACATCGTCTACCTCACTGCATTCGTCCAAGACGGCAGCCTCAACTTTCGGCGCGACCCCTATGGCAGGGATCGCGAGGTGATTGCCAGACTGGGAAAGCTGAGCCCGAGCGACCCCCGGCTTTGCGAGGAGCTCCAGAAGCTTGTTGGAGGATGAGGTCAGGACGGCGAGGAGCGAGGTTCGAGCTTCGACGCCCTGGGCGGTGGCCGTTTACGTCGAGGATGTTGTGGGTTGGTTACTTCGGATCAGTGGAGCGGACCGGGATCGAACCG
>JAXDMF010000188.1:0-24396 GCA_034666205.1 Gemmatimonadales bacterium | reverse complement strand
AGCTCATCGCTTGCGCCCTGCCGCTCCTGGCGGGGGTCCCGAGCGTGTTGTCAGCGCAGATTCGAGTAGGTACCACCCTCGGTCCCATTGCTGTAGTCGCCACTCTCGGTGGACGCGGCGTAACCGTCCGGGCGACACCGCGGGGCCCCCGCCACAGTCCGGCCGCGCGGCTTCCCCGGGCAACCAGTGCGAGTGCCGCCCGCGTTCTGACCACGGCCGACCGCTATCTGGGAACCCCCTACCGCTACGGCGGCGGGACTCCGGCCACCGGGTTCGATTGCTCGGGTTTCGTCCAGTATGTCTTCGGCCGCAACGGCGTCGATCTCCCTCGCACCTCTCGCCAGCAAGCCACCGCAGGATACGCCTTGGCGGCCCGGGTCGACGCCCTGAAGCCGGGCGATCTGATGTTGTTTTCCAGCAAGGGGGTACGAATTGATCACGTGGCGATCTACGTGGGTAACAATCGGATGCTCCATTCGAGCGCGGGTGCAGGCAAGGTCGTGTACGACGACCTCACGACTGCTCGCGGGAAGTGGTATCTCAAGCGCCATGTAGCCTCTCGACGTGTCCTTTAAGGGGGTCACCGCAGCGACTTCTTCTCCCCTTCAGAATTCCAGCCTAGATTGACTCGATCGTCGCCCACTTGCACGGAGCCCTCCAGCCATGCCTCGGATTCCGCCCCTCGACAACGACGCCGCGCCGCCCGAGGCCCGGGCCGCGGCCGAAGCCCACGTCCGGAATCACGCTCGCATGACCAACATGAAGCGGACGCTGCTTCACTCGCTTCCCGCTTTCCGCGCTCTCATGGAGTGGTACCCGCTGCGCGACACGGTCCAGCCATTTCTCGGTGAGCGGCTCACGACATTGTTCGCCCATGCCATCTCAGCGGAAACGGATTGCTTAATCTGCTCGACCTTCTTCCGGCGGATGCTGATCCAGACGGGAGACAACCCGGATCGCCTGAAGCTGGACGAGCGGGAGACGGCCGTGATCGAGTTCGGTCGCGCATTAGCCGTCTCGCCGTTCAAGGTGCCGGAGGAGGTATACCGGAAGATCGAGGCGCACTTCGAGCGGGCCCAGATTGTCGCGCTGACTGCATTCGGCGCGATGATGGTCGCCACCAATGTGGTCAACAACGCTCTCGAGGTAGACCTGGACGAGTATCTCCAGCCCTATCGCAAGGGGATGCGGGAGAGCGCCGCGGCCGCCGCGAAGCCCGCCTGATGGGCGAGTTCGCGGGCAAGGTGGCGTTCATCACCGGCGCCGCACACGGGCAGGGCAGGGCCACCGCACTGGCACTCGCCGGGGAAGGTGCCCGCATCGCGGCGTTCGACCTGGCGCGACCGTTGAGCTACCCCGGCTATACGATGGGCTCCCCGAGCGAGCTGGACTCGCTTGCGGCCGCATGCGCGAAGCTCGGGAGCGAATGCCTCGGCTTCAGTGGTGACGTGCGGGACGACGCCGCCATCACGGCCGCAGTGGACTCCACGGTCTCCCTCTTCGGACGAATCGACATCCTCTTCAACAACGCAGGCATCTGCGCCTACGGTCTGGCTCATGAGCTGAGCGAAGATGCCTGGGATACCATGCTCGATATCAACCTGAAGGGCGCCTGGCTGGTCGCCCGCCGGGTGATTCCGATAATGATGCGGCAACGCTCCGGTGTGATCATCAACAATTCATCCGTCGCCGGTCTCCGCGGCATGGGTCGCCTCAGCCACTACTCGGCTTCGAAGTGGGGGCTCACCGGGCTGACCAAGTCGTGGGCCATCGAGCTGGCTCCGTACGGAATCCGGGTCAACTCGATCCACCCGACCGGGGTAAACACACCGATGAACGACGGGCTCGCAGCCCTCGAGGGTCTGACGCCGAAGGAGATTGCCGAACGCTCGGCCGGGAATCTGCTGCCGGTCCCCTGGATCGAGCCCGAGGACGTGGCCAACGCCGTGCTCTATCTCGCGTCCGACCGGGCGCGGTACGTCACGGGCGCGCCGCTGGTGATTGACGCAGGTCTTCTCAGCCGCTGACACCAGGGTGGTGCAACCCAGCTACCGGGTTATGTTCCCGGTCCTGCAGTAGTTCAGCGTCTAGGTCATACCCTCGAGCCTCAACGGGTTCGCGGTGGTCAGAGGCAGACATGTTCGTGACAATGAGACGGTACAGTCCGAAGAACGGGGCGGTGAACAAGGCTTCGTTGGAGCTTCTGCGCCGGCAGATTCAGGACGAGTTTCTTCCCATCATCGAACAGGTCCCGGGCTTCCGGGCCTACTACGTTTTGAACGTGGACAATCGGGAAGTGGTCACCCTGAGCTTCTGCGATACACCGGAGGGGAAAGCGGAATCCAGCCGCTGCGCCGCCGAGTACACTCTCCGAAACCCCCTCGTGTACGAGCTGGGGCGGCCAGAGGTTACCGAGTGCGAGGTGCTCACCCATCTCGAGTCATCGCAGGAAACAGCGTCGGGCGAGGCTACCAACGGAGAGGACGCGATGGCGGCAGCAATTGCCTTGTGGCTGAAGGAATCCCGGGGTATGCTTCTAGCCATACCGGAGCAGTGACAGGTCCGATATTCGACCAATCCACGGGGCTGGCCTTGATGCCGGCCCTTCCTTTTTCTCTCGACCAGGGCGGCTGGATGACCGAAGTCAGGCTCAGCGACGATGACAGCTTGGAACGAGCGCTCAAGCTGTTCAAGAGGAAGCTGCAGAAGTCAGGGCTATTTGGAGAGCTGCGGCGCCGGCGGCACTACGTCAAACCCAGTGAGGCCAGGGCCATCAAGACCGCAGCCGCCATCCGGCGGAAACGAAAGAAATAGGTCACCCCCGAATCCTGGTAGGGGTGATTCGCCAGCCTCCTGAAAACAAATCCGGAGCCCTGCGCGGGCTCCGGATTCAAACGAGAAGCGATCCCTGACGTCTACAGTCCTGCCCGCCTCGGCTTCCGGGCGATGGCACCCGCGAGCATCTCCGACAAGTACCCAAACACCGCCCCGAGTACTAGTGCGATGGCCGTTCTCATCCATGGGTGGGGAAACTTACCTTCGGCTCCCACCACCACACTGACGGCAGTCGCGGCCCCGAGAAAGGCGCCCGGGATAAATGACAGCGCAGGAATCTTGGACTGGAGTACCATGAAGAGGGCAGCCACTCCGACGAGGAGCGACAGCGCCCCGATGCCAGGTAAGCTCGCGCTAAGATAGAGAGCGACGAACGCCCAGAACACGCCAGAGAGATTGGACGCTACGGTCTTGGTCAGCCCCGTCATCTTTCCACCGGCGGCGAAGAAGCAGCCCCAGGCGACAATCCCCGCCCAGACCGGAAGTGCAGCGGCGGTCCCCAGAGCGATGTAGGTCCAGGCCGCGATCAGGATTCCGATGCTAACGGCAAGTGCGACGAGCACGTCCATGTGCCACCTCCGGCAGAAGGGGACTGAACACCAGACAGAAAAGCTTCGTCACATGGGGGAAAGGCGTGAATCCGCCGTGGCTACCCTACCACTTGTGCCACAGTCCGTCAAGAGCCGCTACCGCTTCTCGACGTCGGAGCGCAGCCGCAATAAGGCGTCTTCGGTGGCGACCAGCTCGCCTCTGGCTTCGTTGAGCAGCTGCTGCTGGCTCTGCACGAAACGGCGATAGGGCGCGATCGCCTCGTTGATCCGACCGGTGGACTGCTCCAGCTCGAGATGCACCTGGCGGGTCAGCGCGTCCTTGAGACGGGTGCGCAGTTCAGCGATCCGGCGCTGAAGGTCGCGCTGGGCTTGGCGTCGCTTTCGGGGTAGCACGTAGAACCCGCCAACGGCCAGGACCGTCGCCAGGAGGATTCCGGTGAGATCGGCTGCCGCGCCAGTGACGACGGTGATCACCAGGGTTCCCAACCCGAGCGCTCCGGCCTCGGCGAGCGCAGTGGTCGCAAAGGCGCCCTGGATGTCATTGGCAATGGCGCGCGACTCGGTGTCCCTGTTGTAGCTCCCGACCACCTCCCGCGACACCCGGCCGATCGAGTCGAGCAGGGCTTGGCGGTTATAGCTGAAGCTTGGCCCCACGTCGCCGATCATCCCTTCTCGGTGCCGGGTGAGTTGGCGCCGCTCGATGTAGCCGCTGATGTCCTGCCATAGGCGAAGGTTTCGCTCCACGATCCAGTCGATGACCCGGTTGACCTCGTCCTCCATTTCGCGCGTGGTCTCGCCGATGACTTCCCGCTCGAACGCGCGCTTCACTCCTTCGCTGTCCATCAGGCTCTTGATCCGGCCGATCCGGATGGTCTCATCGAAGAACCGGGTACCCCGCCGTTCCATGTCGCTGAGGAGCACATCCAGCCGGGCCAGTCGAGGCTCGAAGTCCCGCAACATTTCCTGATGAAAAAGCGCGAGCTGCTGGTCGATGTTCTGGATCGCTTCCACGTCCTGCGCCAGGAGCTTGAGGCGCTCGAATGTCGCGTCCTTGTACTTCGAGGCGAGCCGGAGCCCGACGTTGAGCGGGTTGAGCAGCTTGAGTCGGACTCGTTCCTCCTGGTCCAAAGTGTTGAGCAGGTAGTCCTCCACCTCACCGAATCCGCTCTGTTTCCACAGCGCCTCTCGGTCTTTCCCGCCACTCCGTGCCTCCTGCGCCTCGCGAGCCGAGACGGCAAAGACCTGGGGTGCTTCTCCCAACAGTGCCGCGGCGTGCTCGCTCACGTAGCGCACTACCTCCTCGCGCTCGTCTGGCCGGGTCAGAATGTCGATCTTGTTGACGATGAAGACGATCTTCTTCCCCCACTGACGGATCTGCTCCAGGAATCCCCGCTCGCTCTCGGTGAACGGTCGGTCGGCCGAGGTTACGAACAGGACCAGATCGGAGCGAGGGACGAAGTCACGCGTCAGCTCCTCGTGCCGACGGACGATCGCGTTGGTTCCCGGGGTGTCCACGATGTTGATCTCGCGGAGAACGTCGGCTGGATGGGTACGTTCCAGCAGGTATGCCGCGCGGAGCAGCTCCGACACCGCGGGGCCGTGGCGCAGAATGTTGATCCGGTCGGTGGTGGGCGTGACGCCCTCGGGCAGGACCCGCTCGCCGAGCAGGGCGTTGATGAAGCTGGATTTGCCGGAGTTGAACTCGCCTGCGATCACCAGGAGGAAGAGCCCGGTGAGCTGCTCGCGGGCCTCCTGGAATCGGCGAAGGTCGTCGTCGGCAACGTCGGAGCCGAAGCGTTCGAGGGCGGTGGCCAGGCGCTCGAGCAGCTCCTGTTCCCGCGCGCGAATCTCCTGCTCCCGCTTGGACAGGATGCCCCTGCGGGCCAGCAGCTTGCCGATCACCATGGGGTAGGTCCCGGGACTGCGATCAAACCCGACCGGAGTGTGCGCGGTTCAGATACGCCGCCACCCGCTTCAGATCCGCGATAAGCTCCTGCCTCGCTTCGTCGCGTCTGTCGTCGGGCGCCCGTAAAACCGCTGACGGGTGCACTGTGGCGATGACGGCTTCGGCCAGGTCGGAGGCCATCGGCTTCCCCCGATCCTGGGTCACACGGAACTGCTTCCCGAGCAGTGCCTGTGCGGCGGTAGCACCGAGTGCGACGATCACCCGCGGCTTGAGTAGACGAATCTCCTCCTGGAGCCAGGGATTGCAGGCGCGAACCTCAGCCGCAGTCGGCTTCTTGTGCAGCCGGCGGCCCCGTTCGATGGTGACGAACTTGAAGTGTTTGACCGAATTTGTCACGTACACCCCGGTGCGATCGATCCCGGCCTGGGTGAGCGCGGCGTCGAGCAGCTTCCCGGCCGGACCGACGAATGGATGGCCTGCGCGGTCCTCGAGATCGCCCGGCTGCTCGCCGACCAGCATGACTTCCGCAGTACGGGGGCCCTCACCGAACACCGTCTGGGTTGCGCGCATCCAGAGGTGGCACCCGCGGCAGGCTCGCGCTGCATCACGGAGCTTTGCCAGAGTGGGCTTCGGCGGAACGAAGTCCGCAGCGGAGCCGGTGGCGACGGTTGTCCCGGTGCGGAGTTGGGCCATGGATCACACTAGCTAAGCGGCTGAGCAGATGAGGTGGCCCGGATCACTAGCGGTCGAGAAATTCAAGGGATATAGTGTGACACTCGTCGAGGTATGCTCCTTGCGCATCCTCATCGGGGCACAGCGCAACAACATGCGCATACGTCCCGTGGGTTGCCGCCCAGCTTGGGCCTTTTGCTTCGGCGGTGAAGTTCCGTACGATCAGCACACCGGCGGCGTCAATGAATCATCCCTATCGTAGCGTTTCCCCGGCCAGTGCAAAACTGGTGTGCGTTGCACTGATTCTTCAAGGTTGTGGCGTCTCCACCTCGACCACCAACCTCTCCACCGGGCCCGAACCGATCGAGCTTACCATGACCCCGGCCCTGGTCCAGGCCGGCAGCTCGGTGCAAGTTCGGGTAGTCAGCCCGTCGGCCGACAGCATCCTCGTCGAGTCCGATAACGGCATCGACCGGTACTGGGACACCGGTGGGGATCTTCACGCCCGGCTTCAGAGCGACTTCGGCGACACGTTAGAAGAGACCCGCTTTGCCGTGCGGCGGAACGGCCGTCTCTTCGACGTACTCAAGAAGCCGATGAAGGTGGTCGTGTGCCGGAAGAATTCCTGCCAGGAATATTTTCACGAGCTCGCCATACAACTACCGGAGCGGAACGAGCGGTCGGTGGCCGTGACCGGTGGTTGGAGTACGGCGTTCACCAGACGTGCGGTCACCGCTCGCGACAAATCGGTCCTGTTGAAGGAGGCGCTGAATAATACGGTCTGGAACCTCCAGGCCGAGCTGGCAACGGGGGGTCTGAGCGCCCGGCTTCAGGGCTTCTATGGGTCCGACGAAAAGGGAGGCTCCCTCGATGTCTCGCATGAGATCAAGCGGCTGGGCGAAGGGCTGAGTTACGGTCTGGCCATGCACTTGGGCGCAACCTATGCCGCGTGGCTCCCCGCCGACCAAAATCCGGTGCTGACCCACGGCACGGCCTACCGGGCGAGCATCGGACCGAGCGTGATGATCAAGGGACTGACCGCCAGCTCCCAGATCGGGATCTACACCGATGGACGGGAGACCCTCCAGGAAGTCAGCACCTTCGTGTCGCTGAATGGTGGCCTGACCGAGGTGCGGAACCCGGTAACCGTCACTCTGGAAAAGACCTTTGCCTTCGGTGGGGAGCCGATGATTCCCCGCCGCCGTGACCAGATCGAGCGGCTGACCCTCGGCCTGGATCTCGTGCGAAACTTCGCACTCAGGCTGGGCATGACCACCCACCGGAGCGCATGGCCCATCGCCAACGGGACCAGCGACCTGCGGGCCAGCGAGGTCTACTACACCGTCGGAGGCCAGTACACGATCAGTTGGTAGGGGGATGTAGCCGGGGCGGCTGCTTCCGGGCCAAAGCAGGGCCGAGCCACCAGGGTTCGGCCCTTTTCGCGTCCGGGAGGCCTGGGGCTGCGACCCGGGGCAACCCTCAGGCAGTATGTATGCGGGGTTCCCGTTGGGAACCGGCCGGGTCTCTCGAGTGTTTGATCTCCAGCGAAACTGGGTTCATAGCAGCCCTGACGGGCAACAAAAGGGAGTACGAAAGTGGCAGGTACCAAAAAGTCGCGTCGACGTTCGCCTCGCCCCAAGGCGTTGGCCCGGGCCGTGGACGAAGGGCGTGAGAGCCTCGATTTCTACCTCAAGGACATTAGCCGCATCCCCCTGCTGACGGTGGCGGAGGAGACGGCCCTGGCACGGCGTGCATTCCGGGGCGAGATCGAGGCCCAGGAAAGGCTGGCCCGCCATAACGTGCGGTTCGTGGTCTCTGTGGCCAAGAAGTTCCAGAACCGTGGGGTTCCGCTGATGGACCTGATCGGGGAAGGGAATGTTGGTCTGATGACGGCAGCCCGGAAGTTCGACCCGGACCGCGGGGTCAAGTTCATCTCCTACGCGGTCTGGTGGATCCGCCAGGCCATCCAGGCTGCGATCGCCCGGCATGGTCGACCGGTCCGGCTTCCTCTCAACCGGACGGCGGATCTGACTCGCCTAGGCCGGACCACGGCGTACCTCACGGAGAAGCTGGGCCGGGTGCCTACCACTGAGGAATTGGTCAAGGCGACAGGACTCACCCCCGAAGCGGTGCGGTCGCTCGGCGCCTTGCACGTGGAGGCTCTCCGACTCGACCATCCCGTGCGGGAGGGAGAAGACCGAGGCCGGCTCGACCGGTTCGTGCCGTTGACGCAGGAAGGCACGGATGCCTCCACCCTGGCCAGCAGCCGAACGAGCGACTTGGAGGTGGCATTGGCCGCCCTGCCCGCCCGAGATGCAAAGGTGCTCCGGCTATACTTCGGGCTCGATGACGGTAATGCCAAGACCCTCGAGGAGATCGGCCGAATGATGGGGGTCACTCGCGAGCGGATCCGCCAGCTTCGGGATCGCGCCCTTCGCCAGTTGAAAGAAGAGCATGGAGACAAGCTCCGAGAGCTTGCGGCGTAATCCGGCTCGGCCAGCATGGAAAAGCCCCGCCTTTGGCGGGGCTTTTTGCTACCACGAGGCTCCTGCCTCTGGACAGGGGAGCGTTAAGGTCGAATACTATAGCTTCGCGTGCACCCCCCGATCGCGGCCATCGCATCATCAGGTATCTCGCTCTCCGAGGACCAAGTGAAGCATCTCTCCTCTGCGCGGCGCGCGTTCCGTGCTCGGCTGGCCGAGCACTTCGAGCTCTTCCTCACCATCGCAGGGGTGCTGCTGGCACTCATGGTCACCCTCAGCGAGCTCTCCCGGGGCGATCAGGGATTGGCACTCATCTTCCTGATCTGGCTTCAAGGGTTCCTCACCTGGGCCGTCCACCGACACTGCTGGTTCCGCCGCCAAGCACTCGTTCTGAAGCTGCGTGCCATGCTGCAGGACCGAGTCAACAGCCAGCTGACCGTCATACTGGGCGTAGCTCATTCCAGGGTTCGGGACCTGACCGAAGAGGACCGGCGCGACCTGGAGACGGCGGTCGCGGCCGCGCGTGCAGTGTCCCTCGAATTGGATGGTCTGTCCTTCGAGTCGCTTCGCACCTGGGAGCGCCGCTACCCCGCGTCCGCCCGGCCAGCCTAATTCATAGGACGAGCGTTGCGGATTGCTCCCTAGGCTCTCAGGGACGCGACGACCGCTTCCAACTGGGGACGGCCAGGTACTATGCCCTGCGCCAGGGTGGCGGAGCCACCGCCCCGGCCTCCCACTGTGGCCAGAAGGCCCTTGAGGAGTCCGGCCGCGTCCACCCCGGCGTCCGGTGAGGCGGCCAGCACGACTCCAGGGGGAGTCGTGGCCGTTCCAACGAAGATGGCCATGCGCATCGAGGCATAGGCCTGAGCCAGGCCCCGGAGGGCCTCGAGCGGCTCACCGGTTTCCCGGACGACCACCTTACGGATCCCAGCCGCGTCCGGCGCGGCCCCCAGGTAGAGCTCCCGGGCGCGGCAGAGGTCCAGGGCTGCCTGGAGTTCCCGCCGGGCAGAAGTGGCCTCCTTGAGTTCCCGCCGTTGGGCCTCAACCAACTGAGGCAACTCCTGGGCGGAGCAGGTGAACCCACTCGCGAGTTGGACCAGGAGCTCGTGGTCGGCACGGGCCCGCCGAATGGCACGTCCCCCGCACAAGAATTCCAAACGGATCCCTTTTCGGACCCGTTCTCCTTTCCGGATGAGCACTGCTCCGATCTCTCCGGTGGCTCGAACGTGAGTCCCGCCGCATGCGCTGCGGTCGATGTCTCGGATCGTGATCAGCCGGAGGGTGCCGCCCCGATCTGATGGCTTCCGGAGCCCAGCAGCCGACTCGGCGTCCTCGAAGCTCATCTCCACCGCTCGGTTTTCGACCACGATCTGGTTGGTCCGTTCCTCTGCCTGCTCTACCTGGTCCTGGGTGAGCTTGCTGGTCTCCAGGTCCAATGTCGAGGTTTCCTGCCCAAAGTGAACCGCGATGGTTTGGTAGCCGAACAAGTCGGCCAGGACCGCCGATAGAAGATGTTGGCCAGTATGTTGTTGCATGTGATCGAACCGGCGGGACCAATCCACTTGGCCGACGGCCGGACCGTCCGGCAGCGGGCTGGCCAGCACATGGGCGATGCGCTCACCTTCGTCCACCACGTCGGTGACCTCGATCCCGCCGAGCCGGCCGGTATCGAACCGCTGCCCGCCGGACGTGGGATAAAACGCCGTTCGATCGAGGTAGATACGCCGGCCGTCGTCCGCTCGCTCGACCACGAAGGCGTCAAAGTCCTTGAGGTACGAGTCGGTATAGTAGAGCCGTTCGGTCATCGGGAACCCGGGGCGGCTCAGCTCAGGCGGATTGGGGTGGGAATGGGTGTGGTGAGTTGTTCCAGCACCATATGCTGAACCTCGGCTGCAAAATCCAGCACGGCGGAGAGCTGGTCGGCCAGCTGATGAAGCTCAGCGGGCTCGAGCGCCGGATCCCCGCCCAGCTCCGCAGCCTGCTCCTGGAGCAGCACAAAACCGGCGTGAGCGAACGCCATTCGTTCCCAGAGCGGGAGAATCAACTCGAGCTGCGTGGTTGAGAGGGAGGCAGTGGTTTTCTCGAAGTCACGCTCCAACGGCCGCATCAACTTGGCCAACTGATCGGCCAGCACTCGCGCCCGCTCTGGGTTGGGAAGGGTGTCCGAGGTGGCAGCTATGGCCGCCACCCACTGCTGCAGATCGCCGTATTCCTGCCCCAGTCTGGCGAGCTCCGCTCGACTCGAGTCGCTTCGGAGGCTCGTGGTTCCGGTGTTGAAGCTAGCGCCGATCACCGTCAACGCCGCCAGTCCCCACAGAATTGCTATGCGCCGCACGTGGCCTCCCGGCGAACCCTGCGCGTTCCGGCGGGAGCCGGGGGCGATGGATTCCGTTCCAAACAAAACTGCGGCGCGCCAGAATGCTTGTCTGTGACGCGCGCTACCCGAAGCCCGGTTCACCAGAGCTGCCATCTATTGCAGAGGGAGATTGTTGCGAATCGTTCTGAGAGGGTACGCCTGAAAAATCTACCTGTCAAGACAAACCGTTTCCCCATCCTCGCAACGCGCGCACGTAGTCATGCAGCACCAGGAACTTCTCGTAGAGTGTCACACCTTTGCGCTTACGACCGAACTCCCCAAACAGATCTCTCAGGCGCCCACGACGGGTGACGTAAAAGCGGAAGGTCTCGGCAAAATCCTCCTGCGGATGCTTGGCGGCATACGCACTCACGAAATTGGTCGGCGCAATGGCGATCCGCCGGCGCTGGAAGTACACCCAGGTGTTGTCCATGCCGCGATAGACCTTGTCTACCTCCCCGAAGGCTCTCCGGAACTGCCTGGTTCGAGTCCAATCCCAGTGATGATACAGGAAGCTGTGACCGAGCTCGTGAGTGATGAGCCCGACCAGCATGGTCCAGGGGATCTCGTCCCGGCGGCGCTTGCCAACGACGTAGCGCTGCTCGATCTCGACCATCGAGGGATACTTCGGATCCACGCCGGAAACTCCCGGGCGGAGGAGAATCCGGTAACCCCAGTCCTTGATCCTCGATACCAGGAGCAGACGGCGGACCCGAGTCAGAGCCCTGGGTATCAGGTCGCGGCCGGTGGAATCGCCGCCGCACCAGGGACAGACATTCATGAGGTCGTCCACCCCGCGGCCGCAGTGAGGGCAATCTCCCTCGAAGAACCTCTCCTCGTTCCAGAACTGCGGCCGGCTGCACCAGGGGCAGTACTTCATCGGGTACTGTACTCCGCCACCGCAGCCCCAGTCGCAACGGGCATCCATGCGGAACCCGCGTGGGGCTTTCAGTGGCTCGGCGCTGGAGTAATCCTGCTCGTGAATGTTGGCGCCGCACCACGGGCAGCAGGCGAACTTGTCAGACACGGCCCAGCCGCACTTGTAGCACTCCGCGCCGGTCAGCCCACCGACATCGCCCCAGCGCTGGGCACGACCGCAGTTGGAGCAGAAGCCCTGGTACCGCCGGACCCGGTGCCCGCAGACGCAGCGCTGCTCCCGCGCCCAGGCGGGGACTCTCCGGCGCCTACGAGTGCTCATACCGCCTCACGGCCGCGTCGATTGTGCGCGGCTGACATCGCCCCAGTCCGTTCCGGCCTTGCAGCAACGTAACGCCAGGCCACAGCTTGGGTTGTGGGGCCTGAGACCGCGTCGCGAAATGCCCGCCAACCGACAATCTCAAAAGGCGTAACTCCTTTCGCAGCATTCGACTGGACCATGGCTCGACGATTGCTCCGGTTTCATGGAGTGGCTTACCTCAATTTCGCGACACATAACCGAACAGGAACGAGCCGCCGCATGCAACTCCGTCTGCTTCCGGCGCTGCTCATTTTCTTTCTCAGCGGCCTCTGCTCCGCTGGCATCCTTGCCGCCCAGGAGCTGATGCCCGGCGAGCTCGCGCGGGTGGACGATTGGTATCGCCGCACTGCAGTGCGCACCGGCGACGGCCAGTGGGGCATCGCGATAGGCACCATGGACGGTCGAGTTCTATGGAGCCTGAACCCGGAGCTGGAGCTGATCCCTGCCTCGACGGCCAAGCTATTCACTACTGGTTTCACCCGGGCACGCGCGGGTGGTGGCGCACGCATTTCGACCAGGATCATCGGCCGGGGACGGCTGGACTCGGCCAGCGGACGGTGGCACGGAAGCTGGCAGCTGGAGCTCGGCGGCGACCCGACTCTCGACCGCCCAGGCCGAGGCGGGCCCACCCTGCGCGAGCTCGTCCGGCAGCTTCATGAGCGCGGCATTCGGGTGCTCGAGGGCCCACTCGCCCTGACCAGCCGTACCGGACCCGCCTCGTCCCGCTACCCGACAGTGTGGTCGCCCGACTTCCAGGGCCAGCTTTACGCCCCGCCGGTAGGGCCGGTGGCGCTGCACGAAAACACCGTCTCGTTGACCTTCAGACCGGGCAGCGATGTCGGCTCCCCACCGGCACTCGTCTCCGCGTACCCAGTCGGGATCGAGCACATGATCCGAATCAATGCCACGACCGTGGGCGGAAGCCGGCGCCGGCTCAGCCTGACCGCCGAGCCGGATGGGGGCTGGACCCTGGTTGGCAGCATTGGTATCGGCTGTCGCATGGCCGGACTGTCGGCAGTGGCGCACGACCCTTCCAGAGTTCTAGGGTATGCCTGGGCTGCCGCCCTGGACCGTGCGGGCATCCAGTGGATCAACCGGACCTCGCCTCCGACCTCCTCAGCGGGGCTTCCGGCGGTGCTGGCCATGGTTGAGTCTGCTCCCTTCGACAGCGTCGCCATCGAGATCAATCGCCGCAGCTTGAATATCGGCGCCGAGCTCGTGCTCCAATGGGCCGCCGCCAGTCAGACCACGGGTCCAACGCTGCTTACTCAGCATGTACGTGACGTCGTGGGTCCCAAGGCGCAGGTGCAGCTAGTGGATGGAAGCGGTCTCAGCGAGCTCGACAGGGTCAGCCCGCTCACCCAGATGCTCTACCTGGCTCGTTATCCCCAGCTGCGCGGGGCTGAGCGGTTTCCCCTGCTCCTACCGGCTAACGGGATAGGCACGTTGCGAGGACTGCGGCGGGGAATGGCACCTGGAGTGGTGCACGCCAAGACCGGTACGCTGGACCGGGTCGCGACCCTCGCAGGCTACCTCGGCCGCACCGATGGCGTGCTGGTCATCTCGCTGATGTACAACGGTCGGCGCATCGGCCCCGCCAGGGCCGCCGAGTGGGAGCTCTTCCGCCTGCTGGGCGCCGAGGGCGTCAACCTAAGCGGCGCTCTCGAGACCCACATGGGTGGCCTCAGTAACTTGAATGAGGAGCCGGCTGACTCATCGGCCGCCTGGCGGTAGCTCCCGCAGTCGGCGGAGCAGCTGCACCATCGCCCACGTATTTCCTGTTGGAGCCTCGCGCCAATCTGTGTCCCCTGGCCCACCCCGACAAGCTCGGCAACCCTGGTGCTGTTGACGTGATGCCCACATTATGACTGGCTCGTGACTTGCGGTGCAAAGCGCCCCCAACCGATCCTCCGGAGATGGTATGGATTCAACGGCCCGGCAGGCCCGACTAAAGCCAGAGTTCGCCAGCCTGTACCCGCCGCTGACGCCTGACGTGTGGGAGCCTGCTGCCGAGATGGGAGCCCGGGTCCTACTCTGGCAGGTTCAGCAGCAGGGAACGGCAGCCTTGGGAACCCGGCTCCTGGACCAGCGTCACTTCGAGTTTCGAGGAGGATGGCGCCGGGGGTCCGAGACCGACCTCAGGACCCGGGTGTGCGACCCGGCCTTCAACGGGCCTATCTGACCTAGTACTGCTCGATCAACGACTTGGCCACGCGCTCGAAGATTTTCTTGTAGACCGGGCGCTTGCGCCATTGGTCCAGGTGGATCTCGCGCGAGCGCTCCAGGTCAGCCGTTACTCCCTCCTCGACTGCTCGGGCAAAATCGCGATCCGCAATCCCCAGAATGTTCTCCTCGTTCAGCTCCATGCTGCGCTCATCGAGGTTGGCCGACCCTACGACCGACCAGGCTCCGTCGACCACCACCGTCTTGGCGTGCATCATGGCAGGTTGGTACTCGAAGATGCGGACACCTGCCGCGAGCAGCTCCTCGTAGTAGCTCCGGCCTGTTGCCTGGACTGGGAGCGCATCGGTGTGGTTACCCGGCACCAGCACCCGCACATCCACTCCGGCGCGCGCCCGTTCGATCACCGCCACCCGAAGCCGGCGGTCAGGAATGAAGTAGGAGTTGCAAATCCAGAGGCGGCGGCGCGCGTTGATGAAGCTGAGCCAGAAGAGAAGCCGGATCGGCTGCAGGGCGTCGGAGGGAGAGCTCACCACCGATAAGCTGCATGGCCCCTTACCGCGATCGAGTTGGGGGAAGAAGCGTGGACCGGCAATGACTTCGCCGCAACAGTAGACCCAATTCTCCGCGAACGCCGACTGGATCCCGCCTACCAGAGGGCCGGTCACCCGGGTCATGCTGTCGCGCCACTCGTGGGCGTTGGTGACATTGCCTTTCCATTTGGCCGAGACCGCGGCGCCCCCAGTAAACCCCACCCGGCCATCGATGACGATAGCTCGCCGGTGCGTCCGCTTGTAGAAGCGGGGCAGGCTGCGCAATGACAACGGGCGGAACCGGCTAATCTTCACCCCTGCCTTCTGCAGGTCGTCGCGGTAACGCTTCTTCAGCTTCATCGCGCCAAAGCCGTCCAGGAGCACCCGGACTTCCACGCCCGCGCGCGCCCGTTCCTTGAAGGCCTCGATGAACTGTCGCCCGATCTCATCGGGCTCGAAGATGTATACCTCGAAATTGACGCTATCCCGCGCCTCCTTTATGGCTTTGAGGATGGCAGGGAAGAAGGCGTCGCCATTCTGGAGCAGGGTGACCTCACCGCCTTGGAAGATCGGGCCATTCAGGAATGCTGCACTCCATTCGACAAAGCTTTCCGAACCGGGATCCGCCTTGAAGCCGACGGTGTAATCGTCATCGTGCCAGTCGGGGAGGAACAGGGCGCCGATGACGGACACGATCGCGATCACCCCGATCGCCATGAGGGCCCAGCCCCACCAGGGCAGGTCCGAACCGAACCCCAGCCATTCGCTCACCGTGTCTCTCCGTTTATGGGGATGCCAGGTCGATTCGCGCGAGCAGGGGATGGTGGTCCGAGCCGAATACCAGCGGCCCCCGATCCCGGGCATGCTCGTCGAGCCGGTGCACCCAGGCGCGTTCGACCGCACCGGACGGATTGCGGACCAGAAGGTAGTCGAGCACCAGCCGGGGCAGCGCGTGGAAGGTGTGGCGCCACGGGGGGGAAGATGGCGGGATGCCAAAGCTGAAGCCGGCGTCGCGCAGGACCCGCCAGGCCCGCTCGTAGCGCCCACGGCCGAGGTTGAGGTCGGCCCCAAGGATGACGGTATCGTCGCGAAGCGAGCTCAGGAGATGCTGAGCCTGAAGAGCGCGACCTGCGGCCCCGAGCCATCGGTGCCCCGGCGGGCCGCGCGGGTCGAGGTGCGCGCTTACGACCCGGAGGGTGAGGCCCCCGACACGGATCCTTGCGGATACCGCGACGCGCCGCTGGAGCACGAGGGGCAGCTCGAGGGCCTCTGCGTCTTCCAGCGGCAGTGTCGAGAGAATCGCGTTGCCCCGGTCGCTCTGCATTGCCCCGTTTCTCATCGAGGGTGCGTAGCGCAGATTCATGCCGAGCGCGCGCGCGGTCTCGACGATGTCCTCCTGCTGTCCCAGTTGGGCGACCAGCATGCGGCCGACGCGCCCCGTCGAGTCCAATGGGATGGTGGAATCGCTGCGATAAGCCTCCTGTGCCAGCACGACGAGGGGGGCGTCAGGCTCGCCGCCGTACGCGGCAAAGTCGCCGCTCCGGATTCGGGACACCAGGTCGAGCAGCCGGCCTCGGCCGATCCACACATTCCAGCTGAGCACGACCAGGCTCCGCGCGGCGGGGTCATTCCCGGACGCCGGTGCCGTCAGATCCAGCGCAACCGGTGCGCCGACATTCCGGCGCCACCGCTCGAGCCGAAACCGCTCGTCATCCTGGTGACGGGTGAGGCTGAAGTCGACGGGGCTGGCCACTCGCTACTGCCTGTCATCCATAAGGCATGGTCCCGTTTGATGGGCTCGTTGGTGCTGCGCCGCCGCCTGCCGAAGGTAGACCACAGCCGAGGGGAGCAGATGTGACTCGGGTCACCCGTACCCACGCGTGTATTTTCCTAAGCCAGGGTACGTCGGGCGCGCTCTGAGCCCAAGCCAGTCACCATGGAGCTAGTGCACAATGAAGGCAACCGACATCCGCCGCGGGCACGTGATCTTCTTCGAGGGTCAGCCCTGCCGAATCATGGAGTTCACCCATCGTACGCCGGGCAACCTCCGGGCCTTCGTCCAGGCAAGGATGCGGAATCTGAACACCGGGTCCACCTTCGAGCATCGATTCAGCGCCACCGAGTTTATCGAAGAAGCTCGGCTGGACACCAAGCAGCTCCAGGTGATGTATCGGGACGTGAACGGGGTCCACGTCATGGATGCGGAGACCTATGACCAATACACGCTGGATGAGGAGACCATCGGAGACCAGGGCCAGTGGCTCGAGCCGGGAATGACTTTCCAGGGCGAATGGCTCAACGGACGGCCGATTGCGATCGAGCTGCCCGCTGTGACGGAGCTGGAGGTCGTTGAGACCGCACCGGTGATGAAGACCGCTACCAAAACGGCGAGCACCAAGCCCGCGCGGCTGAGCAATGGGGTCACCGTCCAGGTCCCGGAGTTCATCAGCGAAGGAGAAAGGGTCCGCATCAATCCGCGGGAGGGCGTCTACCTCGAGCGGGCCAAGTAGGCGCTCCATTTCCGATCCCCGCTTCGCTCTAGATTCACGGTTCGTACGCCTGGCAGTGGCGGGAGAAGCTGGGCTGGCGTTGCTCGCAGTGGCTCTGGGCCGGATGCTCGGTGTGTCGCCGCTGGCGCAGCTGGAGCCGGGCTGGCCTTCCTTCCTCTGGGGTGTGCTGGCCACCCCGCCATTGCTTATCGCGCTCATCTGGATTCTGAAGAGACCAGCTGGAAGGCTACGCCGGCTGGTTGACTTCGTGGTTGGCGAGCTCGGTCCGACACTCGCCGGTTGCTCCGTCGCCGAGCTCGCGCTCCTGGCCGGCCTCGCGGGTCTCGGCGAGGAGCTCCTGTTTCGCGGCGTGGTCCAGGCCGGTCTCGCACGGCTGGTCCCGAATCCCCTGGCACTTCTCTCCGCCAGCGTCCTCTTCGGTCTAGCACATTTCGCTACATCGACATATGCGGTCGTCGCCGGCCTCATGGGGCTCTATCTCGGCGGGTTGTTCCTGGTGCAGGGAAGTCTGCTCACGCCCGTGGTGACCCATGCGCTCTATGATTTCGTGGCTCTGCTCCTCGTCGTGCAACGATATCGAGCATCGCAGGCGGGACCGGCGCCCGAGTAGATTGCGAGTATGGATGCCATCACTGCCATACACCAGCGGACGTCGGTCCGGCGCTTTCGTGCCCAGCCAGTCTCGCGGGGGACAATCGAGCAGCTGCTGGAATGCGCGGTGCGGGCGCCGAACCACAAGCTCACCCAGCCGTGGCGATTCACCATTCTGGCCGGAACCGCGATAGACCGGTTCGCCGAGCTAAGGGCCGGGCACCGGCTCAAGCGATTCGACGACCCGTCAACACCTGAGGCATTGGCGGCGGCAGACAAGGTCCGGCGGGAAACCCAGGACACACCGGTGTTCGTGGTCGTGATGTCGGCGGTGAACCCGGACGAGATCACCCGCGAGGAGGACTACGCGGCGAGCATGATGGCCGTGGCCAATCTGATGGTTGCAGCCGAGTCGCTTGGGTTGGGAACTTATCTCAAGACCGGTGGCATCATGCGCGATACGTGGGTGCTGGAGCTGGCCCGGGTACCACAGGGCTTTCGGGTTGTTGGAAACGTCTCGCTGGGCTATCCCGCCGAAGCGGAATCGCCCCGGCGGCGAAAGCCCGCGGCGGACTTCACCGAGTGGGTGGAATAGTCAACCAGGCAACACGCCATCTACGCGCTGTTGCAGCATGTCCATTTCCGGGCTAAACTTGCGGACCTCTCCGACGGCCCTGAAAGCGGCAGGGTGAGCCGCGTCACCGCAGCTGAGCTCGGATGAGTGAAAACGTGGCGGGATGGCTGTGCCGCCTGGCTGGAGCCTCGCGGCACGGGGCCAGAAGAGGTGCACATTCCAATGGAGGGGTGAAATGAAGGTACTCACAGGCTTGGCACTCTTGATCGGGTTAACTGCGTGCGGCCCCCGAGCAAACCGGGAAACTGGCACCGCAGCGGATACGACCCTGACGACACGGCAGACGCAGGACACCACGATCGTCACCAGCGACACGACGGTCAAGGTTGATACGACCAAGAAGGAAGGCGATAAGGCAGTGTCTAAGGACTCGTTGAAGGTGAAGCACTAGTTCTCTTTGGTCCCACTGCTCAATTCGTGAACGCCTGTCGGCGCCGGCTGAGCCG
Source organism: Gemmatimonadales bacterium (assembly GCA_034666205.1). Classification (GTDB taxonomy): domain Bacteria; phylum Gemmatimonadota; class Gemmatimonadetes; order Gemmatimonadales; family GWC2-71-9; genus CAVVWJ01. The sequence goes on along the minus strand of JAXDMF010000188.1, from coordinate 5,461 downwards.
GCGTCGGCTACGTTCGCCGGCCAGCCAGACCCTGGGAAAGGCAGAGCATTTCCACCGTGCCCCCACAAAGCACCTCCCGCTCCGGACAACTGCTGCTTTTCGGTCGTAACTTCATCAAACACCCACGCATGCTTGGGAGCTTGATCCCCAGCTCACGTTTCCTCGTCAACCATGTCCTGTCGGAGGTCGACTGGAGCCGCGGCCGAGTCTTCCTGGAGTACGGGCCCGGGGTTGGCACATTCACCGGTGAGATTCTCCGGAGGATGCGCGCCGACGCAGTCCTGGTGGCGCTGGAGACCAACACCGACTTCGTGCGCTTCCTGCGCCGTGGCTTCAAGGATGACCGGCTCCACGTCATTCACGGATCCGCCGCCGATGCCGATGCGGCGCTGGCTGGGCTGGGGCTCGACCATGCCGACTACGTGCTATCTGGTATTCCGTACACCACTATGCCCCCCGAGCTCCGGCAGACGATCCTCCGAAAGACGCATTCGGTACTCCATCCCAACGGTGCCTTCCTGGTCTATCAATTCACCCGTAGCGTTCTGCCCTACCTCCAGGAAGTCTTCCGGCTCGTCCACCAGGACTTCGAGCCGCTCAACGTGATGCCGGCCCGCTTGTTTTATTGCCGGCACCAGGTCGAGAATGGGAACGGGCAGCGGGCTAACGGTTCTGCGCAACCGCCGTCTCGTCAGCCCGCGGCGCCTGAGCCGATTGGGCATGCCAGACCTTCTCGATCGTCCGGCTGATCTCCGGCAGGACGTCCTCGCGTACCGGCAGGCCCTCCTCCCGAAGGAATCGAATCACCGCACCCGGCACCACATTGTGCAACAGCGTGACGGACTCGGCGTAATCCGAGAAGTGCTGGTGGGCCAGATCTCCCACCTCCCCATCGTCTAACGCCAGGGCTGTCGTCTTCAGCATGATGTAACCGATGGTGGCCAGACTAAATGCGGCGTAGTCGTCCCGCAGGTTCTTGGCCAACCCCTCACTGCGGACCAGGTCCACAGCAGCGGCTCCGAAGCCGAGCAGGGCTGAGCCCACCCGTTTGAGGGCGTCCGCGGGGGTCCGGGCGTTGCGCCGCTGGCTGAGCTCTCTGAGATCGGAGATGTGGTGTTCCACCTTGCGGTGGATCTGCTTCAAGTCGCCTACGACGGCCGGGTAATCCTTGAGATCTTCCAGCTGACCCCGCAGCGCCTTCTCGATATGCTCTTCCAGAGAGAGCATGTCGGTGATGTAGCTGTTGATCGCTTCATTCTTATCTCGTGCCACGATAACCTCCATCCGTTGAATGATCGGTTACATTCGCCCCCATCACATTGCCGGTCTGTGGTGCACCGGGCTGTGCCGACCGTCACGGCATTTGGCTGCTTTCGGAAGGAGTCTCGCATGAGCCGGTTCATTGGTGCGCATACAGTCGCCAACGGCGGAATTCACATGGCTGCGCTCCGGGCGGGAAATGCCGGGATGACCGCCCTTCAAATCTTCACCGCCCCGCCCCAGTACTACGGAGACAAGGCTTCCATGAAGCCCGAACGGGTTCAGCGGTTCCGTGCCGCCCTGGATCAAGCCGGGATACGGGCTGAGCACGTCGTGGTGCATGGGGCCTATGTGCTCAACACCGCCACCGACGACGAGACGAAGTGGAGTCGGGCGCAGGCGGGGCTACGGAAGGAGCTGGAGCGGTCTACGGCCCTCGGGGTGGGAAGCGTGTGCTTTCATCCGGGAGCAGCGACCAGTGGCGATCGCGAGGCATCGACCCAACGGGTTGCGAGGGCGATCACCGACGCGCTCGAGGCGGTGCCCGGTCGGACGAAGCTGCTGGTGGAGAACACAGCCGGCGCCGGGCAGACCGTCGGCCGCACTCCCGCGGAGATCGGGTCGATCCTGCATGCCATGCCCACGCATCTACGGCAGCGCACCGGCTACGGCCTCGATACTTGCCATCTGTTTGCCTCTGGCCTCGACATCACCGTCTCGGAAGCGGCGCTGAGCCAAGTGCTCGACGATTTCGAGGAAGCCGCGGGTGCTCCGCCCTCGTTCTTCCACCTGAATGACAGCGAAGGCGCCCTGGGGTCGAACAAGGACAGGCACGTGCTCATCGGCGAGGGGCGGATCGGAAGTGAGGCCTTCCGTTGGCTGCTGGGTGACCCGCGAGCAGAGGCGATTCCGCTGATATTGGAGACCCCACAGCAGCACTATGACATTGCCGATGACGACCCCTCGCCGGACTCCTACGATCTGGCCATGATGAAGCTCCTGACGTCGATGACGACCTGAGCCTTTGCGCCCTACCACTCCGCAGCACGCCGCGCTTCTCGCAGATCCGATCCCGTTGAGAAGCCCGCCACCCTGTTCACAGACTCAGCCAGGCGTAGCGATATCGTGCGATCCTGCCGTAAGTCGTTGACCGGGCACGACCGGTCGTGCCCGTACGCTTTCTTTACACTAGATGTGCCCGGTTCTTGCGTACCCGCGGGTGGCGAGACGAATGCCCCCATGCCGTACGAGGACCGTCATGCAGACGACACCCACCTCATCTCGGTCAGCCCAGCCCGCGACGCCCAGCCGCGGATTCCTGACGTTTCTGGCTGCCGCGGGCTTTGTAGGGGCCGTGCTCCTGACACCTTCCCTGGAGTTCGACGCGCCGCTCCAGAGCCTTTCACTGGGCGAGCCGTCCGCCGCCATCGAGCCGACTACACCGCTGTCGGAAGACAGTGCGACGCTGGAAGACGAGGTCGTCGCCCGATATGACCACCTGCCCCTGGCGCAGATACTTCGTCGAAGCGCCAAGCCGGAGATGGCCAATCGGGTCGCTCGCGCCATCGTGAAGGAGGCGCGGCAACTCCAGCTTCCACCCAGTCTGCTGGCCGGGGTGCTGCTCACCGAAAACGCACGGCTCGAGCCCGCGACGATCAGCAGCCGGGGTGCGGTCGGACTGATGCAGGTGATGCGGTTCCACGCCGGCGTGTTCGACTGCGACTCCGACGATCTGCTCCAAGTCGAAGCAAACATCTGCCACGGGGCCCGCGTCTTTGCCGGCTACCTCAAGCGAACCAACGATGTGCGGTCGGCATTGCTGCGGTACAACGGGTGTGTGAGGAGCAGGGCGACTCAGAGCTGCCGGCGCTATCCCTCGAAGGTTCTCCGGCAGGCGGAGCAGATCAGGCATCAGCTCCTGCTGTATCTCCCGCGCGATCGGACTACCGCTGTGAACCCCGGGTCGAGCCCTACGTCATAGCTCCTCGAGTATCCCTTTCAGCACCTTTCCCAGTTTCCGCCCAAAATCTTCGAGCCGGTCGAGCATCGGGGCGTCATGGTCCCGGCAGAGCCTGGTCGGCTCCGTGCCGGGCTTGAACCACTCGCGTTGGGTCACCGGGCACCACTCATTCGCCAAGTCTCCGTTGTAGGCATCGATGCGGCGCTCGACCAGGCCGTCGGGCGGATCCCAGGCCCCCACCGGTGATCGTTCTCGCCACCCGTTGAGGTAGAACATGGCCCAGGCGGGAGCGGCGAGCCGTCCACCTGAGGCGTTGGGCCCAATGGGACGGGGCGAGTCATAGCCGAACCAGACGCCGGCCACCAGAGTCGGTGTGTAGCCGATGAACCAGACATCGGTCCCATCGTTCGTCGTCCCGGTCTTACCGGCAACCGGTCCCCGCACGCCCATCTCACGCACCACCCGGCCGGTTCCATCGTCCACCACCGACCTCAGCATCGAGGTTATCTGGAAGGCCTCGGCCGCGCCCAGGACTCGTTCGGGCTGAGAAATCGGCGATCGCCAGAGAACGCTTCCGTCGCCTGTCTCGATCCGGGTTATGAGGTACGGCTGGACGCCGAGTCCGCCGTTGGCGAATGGGGCGTACGCGGCGACCAGTTCGAGCGGGGTCACTTCCAGCGCGCCGAGCGCCAGCGAAGGTACCGCGTTCATCCGGCTCCGGATTCCCGACCGGCGAGCCTGGGCCACGACGCGCTTTTCGCCGACCGCCTGGCTCAGGCGCACCGTCGCCGCGTTGGCCGAGCGCATGAGCGCCCGCCGCAAGGTGAGCGGTCCGCCGTAGACGCCACCGAAATTCTCCGGACGCCAGATGTGGCCCTGATCTTCGATTGCAACTGGTGAATCATCGACCACGCTAGCCGGGGTGTACCCCGCCGAGAGCGCCGCGGCGTAGACGAACGGCTTGAACGCCGAGCCAGGCTGGCGCCGGGCATCGAGGGCCCGATTGAACCCACGCTGCACCGATCGCCGGCCGCCCACGAGGGCCCGGATGGCGCCAGTCCTGGGGTCGAGCGCTACCACTGCTCCCTCGACCTCGGCTCGAGCAGATCGTGGGCTGGCAGCCCGGCCCTGAATGGCCGCTGCCTGGATCTGAACGGCCCGCTCGGCCGCGCGCTGAGCGGGAGCATCGAGAGTGGTATGTACGATGAGGTCGCCTGCAGTAGCAGCGGCATCGCCCAGAACCGAATCCACTGCAGCGCGGACCGGGTCGAGCGCGTACGACCGGTTTTGCGGGGGGCGCCACTCGGCGGGTGCCAGCCTCAGCGGCTCAGATTGGGCACGGGTGGCGTCCTCGTAGGTCGCATAGCCCTCACGTACCATGAGTGAGAGCACCAGGTTCCGCCTTGCGGTGGCGCGTTCGGGGTGCCGTCGGGGAGCGTAGACTGAGGGTCCCTTCGCAAGACCGGCGAGCGTGGCAGCTTCGGCCAGCGAGAGGCGGCCGACGCTCTTGCCAAAGAGATCCCTGCTGGCGGCTTCGATACCGTACGTGCCGTTGCCCAGGTAGATCACGTTCAAGTAGGTCTCGAGAATCTGCTGCTTGGTGAGGTTGGCCTCGAGACGGCGGGCCAACTCCAGCTCGATCAGTTTGCGACGGAGGCTGCGCTCGCCGGAGAGATGAGGTAGAAAGGCGTTTCTCACTACCTGCATGGTGATAGTACTGAAGCCCTCCCGGAAGCTGAGGGCAGAGAAGTTGCGCAGGGCGGCCCGGCCGGCGCTCCGCCAATCCACGCCGCCGTGATAGTAGAACCGCCGGTCCTCGGTGGCGATGAACGCGGCCCGGACGTGTCGGGGAACCTGAGCCAGCGGCACATTGATCCGGCGCACGTAGGTCAGGCGCCCGATGCGCGTGCCGCGGCGGTCGAGCACCTGGCTTCCCTCGCTGGGCCGGAACGCCTGTATCTGAGTGGTCGATGGGCAGCCGTAGAAGCCACAGGTACTCATCCAGGATATGAGCCAGAGGAGAAGAGCGGCACAGAGTACGAGTGCCAGGAGTACCGGCCTGCACCAGCGCGGCTGCCCACCGGTAAGCCACTCGCGTCCACGCCTCCAGCTGGTCATAGTCCTCGTCCCTGGATATGGAAAACGGCCCCGCTGCCCGGGGCCGTTTCGCTGAATCCGAAGCCAGCTTGCTCAGCTCGCCTGCGGGGCCTCATCAGACGGGGTGGAGCCGGCCCTGGTTTC
>JAXDMF010000187.1:0-4329 GCA_034666205.1 Gemmatimonadales bacterium | reverse complement strand
GCCTTTTTCTCGTCGAGCACCGCCAAGATTTCCCGGGCGACCGCCTCTCCACCCGCTCCACCTTTGGCCCAGACCTCACTCAGCGCGGCCCGGGCGCTCCACCCCTTGGCGGCGTCGAGCACCGTCTTCAGCTCCTCGTCGGTATCGGAGGTGAAGCGGTTCAGGGCGACCACCACGGGGACCCCGAATTTCTGCACGTTCCTGACGTGGGCCTCGAGGTTCACCAACCCCCTCGTGAGGGCAGGGACATCCTCCTTTCCGAGGGCATCCTTTTTCACTCCACCGTTCATCTTGAGCGCCCGCACCGTGGCGACCACGACGGCGGCCTCGGGCTTGAGATTCCCGAAGCGGGCCTTGATGTCGAAGAACTTCTCCGCGCCGAGGTCGGCGCCGAACCCGGCCTCGGTCAGCACCAGCTCACCCAGGGAGAGGCCAAGCTTGGTCGCGACGATGGAATTGCATCCGTGGGCGATGTTGCCGAAGGGCCCGCAGTGCACCAGCGCGGGCCCGCCCTCGAGAGTCTGCACCAGGTTGGGCAGCAGCGCGTCCTTGAGCAGGAGCGTCATGGCGCCTGAGGCCTTGAGGTCGGCCGCCGTGACCGGCTTCCGCTCTCTGGTCAGGCCGACGATGATGCGGCCGATCCGGGTTTCCAGGTCGGCCAGGTCCGTGGCGAGGGCCAGGATCGCCATGATCTCGCTGCCGGGCACGATCACGAATCGCTCTTCCCGAACCGGTCCCGCGTTGATGCCGCCCAGGCTGATCACCATGGAGCGAAGCGCGCGGTCGTTCATATCGATCGTCCGCGGCCAGGTGATCCGCCGCGGGTCGATCGCGAGGGTATTCCCCTGGTGGAGGTGGTTGTCCAGCATGGCCGAGAGCAGGTTATGCGCGGAGGTAATGGCGTGAAAGTCGCCGGTGAAGTGCAGGTTGATCTCGTCCATGGGCACCACTTGAGCGTACCCCCCACCCGCCGCACCACCTTTCACGCCGAACACCGGCCCCAGGCTCGGCTCCCGAATGCAGACGACGACCTTCTTGCCCAGGCGACGCAGCGCCTGACTGACTCCCACGGTCACGGTGCTCTTGCCTTCACCGGCCGGCGTGGGGTTGATCCCCGTGACCAGAACCAAACGGCCCGTGGGCTTCCGCCGGGCGATGGCTTCGGCGCTGATCTTTGCCTTATATCGCCCGTAGGGGAGAATCTCATCGGGGCCGAGCCCTATCTCGCCGGCGACATCGGCGATCGGCCGGAGCTTGGCTGCCTGCGCGATGGCGATATCCGAGGGAACGTTGCTCACGGCGCCCCAATCGGTGAGAAGTTAGAGGTGAGAGATGAGAGTCCAAACACCCGTTCGGCGTTTTCCCCCGTCACGGCGATCAGCTCCTCCACCGGCATACCCCGCACCACCGCTACGCGCTCGGCGATGTGACGGACAAAGGCCGGCTCATTTCGCTTTCCACGATGGGGCGCGGGCGCGAGATAGGGAGCGTCGGTCTCCAGCAACAGCCGGTCCAACGGTGTCTCCCGAATCGCGTCGTCCAGGCCCCAATTCTTGAAGGTGACCATCCCGCTGAACGACACATAGTGGCGGAGGACCAGCCCGGCTCGCAAGAGCCCCATGCCGCTGCTGAATGAATGGAGGATGGCAGTGACGCCGGAATGGGCGGCGAGCACGGCAGCGACGGCCTCGTCCGCCTCCCGCGCGTGGATGACGGCAGGCTTGCCGGTCTCGGCGGCGAGGCCGAGCTGTGCCTCGAAGGCCCTGTGTTGATCGGCTCGCGGCGAGTGATCGTAATGGAAGTCGAGACCGGTCTCGCCCACGGCCACGATCCGCGGGTCGGCCAGCCGCTCGCGCAGCCAGGCCTCCGCATCGGCGCCCCACCCGCAGGCGTCATGCGGGTGCACGCCGGCGGTTGCCAGGATGCGCGGATCCGTGGCCGACAGGGCAAGCGCGGCTTCGGCATTGGCGCGCGACTCCCCGATGACCACCACACGCCCCACGCCTGCGGCCCATGCTCGATCGAGCACCTCCGGCCGGTCTGGTGCGAAGGCCGGATCGGCGAGATGGCAATGGGTGTCGATCAGCAAGCGGGGCGGCGGGGCAGCAGGGCGGCGGGGCAGCGGACCCGCCACTGGGAGATGGCTTTAGCTCGGAGCAGACTGCCCCGCTGCCCCGCGGTCCCGCTGCCCCGCTTCCTCACCCCACCGTCTGCGGCTTCCGGCTGGACGCCGGCGCCGGAGTCTTCTTGGGGGCCAGGTGGCCCCGAGCGGCGGGCCCCGGCCACCGCTTCTCGATGGCCATCAGCACCGGCGACGCGATGTAGATCGACGAGAACGTTCCCACGAATACGCCGAAGAACATGACCAGCGCGAAGGGCCGAATCACCTCGCCGCCGAAGATGGCCAGCGCCAGCAAAGTTGCCAGCGTGGTTCCATGGGTGAGAATACTGCGCGGAAGGGTCTCGTTGACCGAGCGGTTCAGGATCTGCTCGAACGACTCGTGCTTGTGCTTGTGCAGATTCTCCCGCACCCGGTCGAAGATGATGATCGTGTCGTTCAGCGAGTAGCCCACCATCGAGAGCACCGCGGCCACCACCGTCAGACTCATCTCCAGCCGCATGACCGCGATGAACGCAATGGTCGCCAGAATGTCGTGCGCGGTTGCCACGATGGCTGCGAGCCCGAAACGCCACTCGAACCGGTACGCGAGGTAGGCGAGCACGGCGAAGAAGGAGAGAAAGATCGCCAGGAATGCCTTCTGCCGGAGCTCTCCTCCCACCTTCGGCCCTACCGCCTCGGTCCTGACCACCGTATAGCTCCCCACCCCGAGCACGGTGTCCAGCGCGTGACCCACCGCGCTCGCAGTCGCCTGAGTGTCGTTGGCATCGCTGCCGGGCTTGGCCACTCTGGCGCGAATCACGTATTCGTTCTGCGCACCGAAGTTCTGGATCTCGGCGCCGCGAATGCCTTCCCGATCCAGACCCTCGCGCAGCTGCGCCACGTCGACTGGCTTCGTGCTTTGGATCTGTAGCAGCGTCCCGCCGGTGAACTCGATGCTGTAATTGAGTCCCTTGATCAGCAGAAACGTCAGGCCCGGTATCAGAATGAGCGCCGTGACCCCGTAGGCGTAGGCCCGGAGACCGATGAAGTCGTACTTGGCGTTGGAGAAGAGTCTCAGCATGTCAGATGCTCAGGGTAGACATGGCCGGGCGGCGCTCGAGCCATATCATGTAGAAGGTGCGGGTGACGAAGATCGAGGTGATCATCGACGCCACGATGCCCAGGATCAGAGTAACCGCGAAACCCTTGACCGGTCCGGTACCGAACTGAAAGAGGAACAAGGCGGTCAGGATCATGCACACGTTCGAGTCTACGATGGCGTTCATCGCGTGCCGGAAGCCTTCGTCCACCGCCAGCCGGACCGTCTTGCCATGGATTAATTCCTCGCGCATCCGCTCGAAGATGAGGACGTTGTTGTCCACGGTGAGGCCGATGGAGAGCACGATTCCCGCCAGGCCCGGTAGCGTGAGGGTGGCGCCGATCATGGACAGGGCACCCAGGGTGAACAGGAGGTACACGCAGAGGGCCGCAACCGCCAGCGCGCCGCTCAGCCGGTAGTAGCCGATCATGATGAGCACCACGAGCGCGGTTCCCACCAACCCGGCTGTGACGCCTTTATGGATGGAGTCGCTCCCCAGGCTGGCGCCGACCTGACGCTCTTCCACGATCTTGAGCGGGATCGGCAACGCGCCAGCCTTGAGCGTGAGGGCGAGATCCTGGGCCTCCTGCAGCGTCTTGCCGCCCAGAGTGATCTGACCGTTCCGTCCGATCCGGCTCTGGATCACGGGCGGGCGCCCCTGCACCCGGCCATCGAGCAAGATGGCCATGTAGTCGCCCACGTGTTTGCCGGTCTCCTCACCGAACTTGCGGCCGCCCGCGCGATCGAGCTCGAAGGTGACGATCGGGCCGTTCGTAAGCGGATCAAGCTGGGCCTGGGCATCCACCAGGTTGCTGCCGGTGACGATGCTCTTGTCGTCGAGGGCGTACAGGAAACGGACTGGTTGCACCCCGACACTGGACGGGGCGGAACTCCAGCGGAGGACGATGCCCCTGGGAAGCTGACGCGCGACGGCCGGAATGCTCAACAAGCTGTCCACCCTGGGATAGGCGGTCTCCGGTACGAGATACTCGCCGGGGACACCACCGGCACCCGCCGCTTGAATCAGTCCGCCGAGGATTCCGCCGGCGATAGGCGTCGTATCAGCCGCGGGGACGGTGTCGGCCGGCCGGGCACGAACCGAATCCCTGGCTCCCGCCCGGGCCGGCTT
>JAXDMF010000186.1:0-4781 GCA_034666205.1 Gemmatimonadales bacterium | reverse complement strand
CTGCGGGCGCCATCACCCAATCGGCGGTTGCGACACCGGCCGTACGGAACAGGCGCTTGGAGATGTCCTTGTCCATTGCCATGGCGCTGCCCAGCCGGCCGCTGCCCGTGTAAGGGACACCCACCATCTCGAGCAGTGTCTGAATGGTGCCATCCTCGCCCCGCCCGCCGTGGAGTGCAAGGAACAGCACGTCGGCATCCCTGACCACGGCCAGGTTGGCCAGGCCAGAGAGCAGCAGCCCCTGTTCCAGACTCCGAAGCTGCTCGATCGACGGTGGCTCGGTACCCACGACCCCGGAGAGGAGTGCCGGCTCATCGGCCGCGGGGATGTAGCCCCGAGCCGTGTCCACCACCGACACCCCATGCCCCCGCGAGCGCAGGGCGGCGATGACCTGCACAGCCGAGGCGAGAGCCACGTCTCGCTCGGTCGAAGTCCCACCAGTCAGGACGGTTACGCGCATCCAACCCCTGAGAAAAGCGTGAACGGTAAACAGTAAACAGTGAACAGGGAAAGCTGCCTGAGGCCCCCGTTCACCGTTAACGGTTCACTGTTCACGCGGTTATCTCGTGCCGATCAGCTGCTGCAGCACGTCGTACCGGCTCACAATGCCAACCAGCTTGCCGTCCTTTCGAACCAGTGCCGCCGGGCTTTCCCGGGTGAGCATCGCGCCGAGCCGGTCGGTGGGATAGTTGGCCTCGACCTCGGGGAAAGGAGCCTCCATGACCTCGCGCACCGGCCGGTCGAGCAGGGCCGGCTGCGCCAAGGCCCGCGTCATCAGGGTTCCCTCCACCAAGCCGCCGACAGAATGACCGTCCTCGACCACGGGAATCTGACTCACTCCCCACGTGCTCATCAGATTGAGCGCCTGGCGGACCGCCGCCGCCGGGGCCACGCTCACCAGCGGCGGGGAATCGTGGGGCCGGCGCTCGAGCAGCTGCGCCACCGTGGTCCGGGGCATATCGAGCATCTGGTTCTCCTGCATCCACTCGTCGTTGAACACCTTGGAGAGGTAGCGCTCCCCGGTGTCGCAGAGGATGGTGACGACGAGGGCCGACGGGTCGTCCACCTCGCGTGCGATGTCCAGTGCCAGGGCGACGTTCAGACCGGTCGAGCCCCCAGCCAGAATCCCCTCTTCCCGGGCCAGGCGGCGCGCCATCACGAGCGAGGCACGATCAGAGACCTGCCGGAACTCGTCGATCCAATCGAACCAGATCGTGGTCGGGATCTTGTCTCCCCCGATGCCCTCTACCTTGTAGGGGTGGCCGTCACCCAGCTTGTGGGTGCGATGATAGTGGGTATACAGTGACCCGATGGGATCACCCGCCACCACCTTGATCCCCGGGTTTTTTTCCTTCAGATACTTGCCGGCACCGCTCACCGTCCCACCGGTACCGGCCCCCGCCACCAGATGAGTGACCCGTCCCTTGGTTTGCTCCCAGATCTCGGGTCCCGTCGTCGCGTAATGGGCCTCGGGGTTTATCTCGTTATAGAACTGGTTGGCCAGAATGGCTCCGGGCGTCTCCTTCACGATCTGCTTGGCCTTCATCACATAGTTGTCGGGGTGATCCGGCGGGACTGCGGTCGGGGTGATCACCACCTCCGCTCCGAATGCCTTCAGCAGGCGGACTTTCTCCTGCGACATCTTGTCGGGCATGGTGAAGACGCAGCGATATCCCTTGAGGGCCGCCGCGATGGCCAGTCCGACACCGGTGTTGCCGCTGGTTCCTTCCACGATGGTGCCGCCGGGCCGGAGATCGCCCCGCCGCTCCGCGTCCTCGATGATCGCGAGCCCGATCCGGTCCTTTACCGAACCGCCGGGGTTTACGTATTCGGCCTTGCCGTAGACCGGCGTGCGCACGCCCGCTCCCAACCTGGCCAGCCGAATGAGCGGGGTCCAGCCGACCGTCTCCAGGACCGACTCGTACGGCTCGAGGTGTTGGGGGGAGCTCATTCCGTGGTACTCCGGGACCGGGGGCTGCGGAAATGCACCGGCTGAAGAAACGGAGCTGCCACGGGGCGTCCCCGGAGCAGCGCCGGCGAAAACCGGAGCTCCGCAGCACCGGCGACGGCAGCGGAGTCGAGCGCCGGGTAGCCGCTCGATTCGGCGATTCGGGTCGAGTCCGGGATCATGACACCGGCCGAATCGACGTACAGCCGGAGCAGCACGCTTCCCTCGATGCCCTGCTGCAGCAGTGCCGGCGGGTAGCGCACCGGCGACACCGGGTTGATTGCCACCGGTGGCTCCTCGGCGGGAATCGCCGGCGGCGGTGCGTCGTGGTCGATCAGCCTCATGGTCCCGTCATCCTTGCGCTGGCAGGCAACGAGAGCGAGCACCAGCACCGCCACGTAGAGATCCATGACGGCCGCTGTCATTTCCGTTCACCCGCGCGGCGCTTGAAGTCCGCCAGCCGATTCAACGCCTCCAACGGGGTGAGGGTGTTCACGTCGAGCAGCTTGAGCTCCTCCACCATCGGATCGGGCTCGCGCGGATCACGGAAGAGCGCCAGCTGGCCCGGGTCGCGCGACACGCTGGGGGGTGGGCCCGGCACCATACGATGCTCGCCCTCGAGCGTAGCCAGTATTTCCCGCGCCCGGGCCACCACCTGGCTCGGAAGGCCGGCCAACTGACCGACATGAATGCCGTAAGACCGATCGGTGCCCCCGGGCTCGAGCCGATGAAGGAAGACGACCGTATCGCCCGCTTCCTGAACCGCCACGTTGTAGTTCCGCGCGTGCTGGAGCCGCTCGGGCAATTGCATGAGCTCGTGATAGTGGGTGGCGAACATGGTCTTGCACCCGACTCGATCGTGCAGGTGCTCGGTCACTGCCCAGGCGATCGCCACCCCATCGTAGGTCGAGGTGCCGCGGCCTATCTCATCGAGGAGGACGAGGCTTCTCGCTGTCGCGTTGTGCAGGATGGCGCTCGTTTCGCTCATCTCCACCATGAAGGTCGACTGCCCCTGTGCCAGGTTGTCGCTCGCCCCAACCCGGGTAAAGAGCCGGTCCACCGCGCCGATCGACGCCTCGGCCGCCGGCACGAAGGACCCCATCTGGGCCAGAACCACACAGACGCCGATCTGCCGGAGTATGGTGGATTTCCCCGCCATATTCGGGCCAGTCACCAGAGCCACCCGCTCCGCCTCGGTGAACCGGGCATCATTGGGGATGAACGACTCGCGGGCCATCATCCGCTCGATCACCGGATGCCGGCTTTCGCGCAGGGTCAGAGCGAACGCGTCCGTCACCTGGGGCCGCACATAACGGCCCGCCACCGCCCGCTCGGCCAGGCCGGCCCAGACATCGAGCCGGGCGAGAACCCGGGCAGTTTGCTGGATCCGCCCAATAGCCTGGCCGATCACCGCGCGCACCGCACCGAACAGCTCCGCCTCCCGGGTGCCGATCTGCTCTTCGGCGCCGAGCACCCGGGCCTCATAGTCCTTGAGCTCGGGAGTGACATAGCGTTCGGCGGTGGCCAAGGTCTGCCGCCGCTCATAGTTCGCAGGAACCCGATCCGTGTGGGTGTGGGTCACCTCCAGGTAATACCCAAACACCTTGTTGAATCCGACCTTGAGCGAGGGAATGCCGCTGCGTTCCCGCTCCCGCTGTTGCAGCGACACGATGTACTGGCGCCCTCCATCGCGGAGCGATCTCAGCTCGTCGAGCTCCGAGTCGTAGCTGGCACGGATGACCCCGCCATCGGCCAGGGTGGCCGGAAGCCGGTCCGCGAGAGCCACCGAAAGATGGGAGCTCAAGTCGGCAAGAAGGTCCAGCTCGTCGGCGGCCTCGGCCAGGGCGATACTATGGCCGCCGCCCGGAAGGGCGGAGCCGGCGAGAGCCGCGAGCGCTCCGGCAACGTCGGGGAGCCGCTGAAACGAATCGCGCAGCGAGCCAAGCTCCCGGGGAGTGGCGCGGCCCGCGGCGGCTCGTCCGGCCAGCCGCTCGAGATCACGCACCCCATCGAGCCCCTCCCGGAGCCGGCCCCGACCCCGCGCGTCGTCCACCATCACCTCGACTGCGTCGAGCCGCGCATTGATCGCGGCCGGATCACACAGGGGCGAGAGCACCCACTGACGCAGAAGACGCCCACCCATGGGGGTCACGGTGGCATCGATCGTCTCCAGCAGGGTGCAGTCCCGCGCGCCCGTTCGGAGTGGCTCGATCAGCTCGAGATTTCGCCGGGTCATCTCATCGACCCAGAGGAACCCGTCGCTGCGCCGAACGATCGGCCGGGTGAGATGGGGCAGGCCGCCGGGCTGAAGCTCGCCGAGATAGCGAAGCAACGCACCGGCTGCACCAACGGCTGGCTCGTCTTGCGGCCCCAGGCCGAGGCCGTCCAGGGAGGCGAGACCGAATCGCCGAGCCACCTCTTCGTGGGCGAGGCTGGGGTCGAACTCCCACTGCTCACGGGTCGTGAGCAGCGGGGAAGCGGGGCGGGTACCCGCTTGCGGGTGGGTGGGAAGCGGGGAAGCCTCTCCAGAGGGGATCACGAGCTCCGCTGGGCTCAGACGTGACAGAGCTTCATCTAGGCCCTCTTCACTCAGCGTTTCGAGGGTGAACTCACCTGTGCTCAGATCGACGGCGGCCAGTCCGATTTCCCTCACCCCCGCCTCCCCGCTTCCCCGCTTCCCCGCTTCCCCGCTTCCCCGCTGTAGCGCCACCATCCAATTATTGCGACCTCCAGCGACCCATCCCTCCTGCATCAGGGCCCCGGGCGTGAGGGTTTCGACTACCTCGCGCCGCACCAGCCCCCGGGCAAGCTTGGGGTCTTCCACCTGCTCGCA
>JAXDMF010000185.1:0-14226 GCA_034666205.1 Gemmatimonadales bacterium | reverse complement strand
TCTCATCGTGGTTGCATCCATGCACCAACGCAAATCCCAGATGGCCGACATGTCAGACGGGTTCATTGCACTACCAGGAGGGATCGGTACGCTCGAGGGCTTCTTGGAGATTCTCACCTGGGGCCAGCTCGGGATTCATTCCAAGCCGTCGGGAATTCTCAACGTGGCGGGATACTTCGATGGGCTGATCCGCTTTCTGGATCACGCGGTGCAGGAAGGATTCCTGACTGAGGAGCACCGGGGCGCCATCATCATGGAGACGGATCCCCGGCGCCTACTCGAGCACATGCAGGCTTCCACACCGCCCGACAGCGAGAAGCTCATGGGGCGGACGCATCGATGAAGGGCGGGATCTCACTTCTTTCCAGCGTTTCCCGTCGTTCCCGTCTTTCCGACCAGCGGGGGAGCCGGATCCTTGGTGGCGAACTCAGAGGGAGGTGGCCGGCGCCCGAACTCCTTGACGTATTCCCGGGTAAACTCCGCACCGAGCAAAATGATCTGTGCCGAGTAGTAAACCCACACCAGGAGGACGATGACCGAGCCTGCCGCTCCGTAGGAGGATGCGAAGGCGCTGGTACCCAGGTAGAGCCCGATCAACAACTTCCCCACAGTAAAGAGCCCCGCCGTAACCAACCCTCCCACCCACACGTCACTCCACGCCAGCTCCACATCCGGCAGGACCTTGTAGACCATGGCGAACAGAATACTGATCACGGCGAGTGAGACGATCACGTTCACCGCTTCCCATAAGGCCGCTCCACCGGGAAAGGTCTCGCCCATGTAAGTGTGCAGCGCCGCGAGGCCTGCGCTTACGAGCAGTGACGTGAGCATCAGAAAGCCCACGCCGACCACCAGACCGAACGAAATCAAGCGGTCGACGATCAGGGCTCGAAGGAAATTTCCACTCGCCTTGGGTTTGACCCGCCAGATGGCATTCAGCGCGGTCTGCAACTCGAGGAACGCGCCGGTCGCGCCCAGGAAGAAGGTGATGACGCCGATGATGGTTGCGGGGACGCTGGACGACGGTTTGGCGGCTCCCTCGAGCATCGCCTGCACCGCCACCGCTCCGTCATGTCCCACCAGGCCATTGATCTGTCCGACGATCTCGCCTCGCACCGCCTCCCCGCCGAAGGCTAGCCCCGCGATGGATATCGCCACCACGAGGATAGGGGCGAGGGAGAAGAGCGTGTAATAAGACAGCGCCGCGCCCAGGTGAGGAACGTTGTCGCTCCACCATCCCGCGAATGCACGCTTGAGCACGGTCCAAAGGCCGGCTGCAGTCATTCGGGAGCCTTTGGCGGTGGTCATATGGCTCGCCTAGTGCGAAAGAGATGCTTGGTCGACTTCAACGAACAAGTAAGGGGTCTGCTCCAATGACATATAGAGTTTATCTGGAGCGAGTTGAATGCCGGCCTCGAAGTAGTGATTGAGGACCGTCGGCACAACGTTCACCAGGGTGACTGAATCGGCAAGATGCTGGGTTCCGGTGCCTGGGAGAAAAAAGGCGCCAAAAGGGCCGAACCGCTCTCGGGCCTGTGCCGGAGACACGGCTGCCGCGCTTTTTGCGTCGGAGTATCGGAGCGAGTTCGTTCCGTGGTCGCCGACCAGCAGGATAATGGGCGCAGGTGCTGAACGCTGTATCAGAGTGGTGACCGTTTTCAGCAGCAGCGTGTTCAGACAGCGCACCTGGTTGACGTATGCGCCCTCCCTACCCTGCCCCCAGCCTCCCGTGGGGCGTCTTCGCAGGGGGTTGCAGGCGGCATCGAAAACATACGGGTAGTGAGGGTTGAGGATGTGGGCTAAAGCAAATGTGGGCCTCTTCCGCGAGGGCACCTGCTCAATGGCCGCGAGGGTCCGCTTTACATGATCGGCGTCGTAAGCATCACTTTTGTAAAGCGGAGCAAGTGGGGTTGTGCTGACGAACGCGCGTCGCAGGTCCGACCGAGTCACCTCTCGAGCAGGATTGAAACCGCTCCAGGCCCGAAACTCCCAATCCGCGTTCCGGTTGTGGCGGGTCGATATCCACCATTGGGAGGGGAAAAAAAGGAACTCGTAGTCATGTGCCTGCAGGAAGGCCGCCGTACGGTTGTTCTCCATCAGGTAATCCGGAAGCGTGGGATCGGTGTTGTGGGCGCCGAGCTCCTCTCCCAATTGAGTCAGGTGGCTGAAGTTGAGGAGTGAAGGAAGTGATAACAGAGTGTGGACGTAGTTACTGTGGATCACCCGTGGAATGGTGAAGCCGAGCTGGCGCAGACTATCCTCGAACTCCCGATTGTCGAAGCCGAAACGCTCCCGGAGCACGCCCGAGTTCGCGTATTCATCGAGGATGATGAGGTAGATGTCCCGACGGGGCCCCTGGGCAGCCGAGGTGGTGGCGCCATTCGCCGGGATCGGCACGGCCAGCTCTCTTGCCAGATGACTGCCCCGCAGTGCCCTCCGAGCGGCAATCTGGTCTGCAGCGATCCGGAACCCTGACCAGGCCACCATAAGCAGACCGGTCAGAGCGAAGAACGTTGTGACCCGATCCAGGTATTGGGGACGTCGCGCCAACCACCGCACCACAGCCACCGTTGCGAGCGCCAGGGCCATGATCGTTGCTGCGGTCACCACCAGCGGGGCCGGCGTGACGCGGGCAAGACGATACAGACTCCGGAGTGCCGGGTAGGCGTAAAACCAGAGAATTCCGGCGAGCACGATCAGCGGCACTACCGGGCTGACCCAACCTCGGCCGGACACGAGGGCCACCACAGCGTACGTCAGAGCGCAAGCCGACAGCATGACGCCCATGAGGATCGCAATGTCGCCCAGGGTCGATCCGCCCGCATTGCGCGTGAGAACGGTGAGGATGGGAAGGACGACGAAGAGGAACGGATACAGCAGCCGGAGCCTTCGCATCATGCAGCCGCCTGAGGAGAGGCCGACATGCGGTAGAGCCACCGCTCGGAGTCCTCGATCTGGGCCGCCGCCTGGATGCTGAAGTACCGAGAGAATGCCTTCTCGAATCCCTCCTTTGTGTATCCCGGAAAGATGTCGGGCCTGCTGAGTAGCAGGCGGGTGACCTGGGGATCGCTCTTCGGCACAAACTCGATAATCAGGACCTTGCCGAGTCGAGCGAGGTAGCTCGCCACCCGCTCGAGTGGGAGGTTGTGGCCGATTGCCAAGTGGTGTATGAGAGCCAGAGCGAGCACGGCATCCGCCGGACCCCGCTCTTCCACCGAGAGACGCTCGCGTCCCGCCCACCCCTGTGAGGGCGAGGGGTTGGTGAGGTCCAGGAGAAGCGGGAGTATCCCGGTCTCGCCCTCGGCGCGAACCCGGCGGTAGTTCCGCTCCACAGCCGCTGGATCCATGTCGAACGAGACCACGAGACCGGCCGCTTCACGGGCAGCCCGGCTGTACTCTCCGGTATTGGCCCCGAGGTCCCACACCGTACCCGGTCGTGCTTCGCGCAGGTGGGCCACAACGAGATTCCGCTTCGATCTCGCCGCGGTCTCACTGTAGTTGTTGTCTGTCGTGTAGTCAGCCCATTCGGTACCCGCCGGGCGCCAGGAGAGCCCCCGGACGGCACTTCCAAGGTTCTTGACCAGGGTTAGAAGGCCTTTTCGGCTCATGGTACGCCCCTTCGCAGCCGAGCTCACGGCCGAGCCGGCATACCTGCTTTGCGCCAAGGCGTGCAGGTGAATGTGCAACAGGCTGCTGGGCGATACCCAGGTTCGGCGGGGGAGAAGTCGGCTTCCCAGATCGAGCGGAATGCCGTCGAGGTAGGACCGGAGGAGCGTACTGCAGCGCACGTCCCGCGTGGACATCAGGGTCAAGGGCAGAAGAAACTGCTCGCAGAATTGCTTATACGCGACCCACGCCTTCCCCTCCTCCAGGGGCTCGAGCGACAGCGTATCGATCAGGACCGGCCGCCCGCCCTCAAACTGGACGTTGTACGCGCTGCTGTCTCGAAGGGTGAACCCCCGTGCCAGGGCGCGTTCCTGGATCTCGAGCGTGAGGCTCGCGGCGTCTTGCAGCTGTCCGAACGACCACTCGTATGGATAGGAGACGAAGGCGACCCGCTGGGGCCGAATTACGGCGAAGGCGTCGTTGGTCGCCGAGAGCTCGAGCCCCACCTGTTCGTGCGGCACCAGCAGTCCATCGCGAGCCAACTCGTCGTACAACCCCGAGGCAAGAAACGCCTCGAAGCGCTGACGAAAGCTGGTATTGATCTGACGATAGAGGGTGCCGTCGCGGCTGTAGACGAAACCGCTAGGATCGCGGAACGATCCCTCTACGGCTTGCCAGCCCACCGGCCTCGACGCGGGACCAAGTGTTTGAAGAAATTCTTGACAGCCTCTCGCACGCGGCTGGCCATGGCAAGGACGGAGAGGATACCGGCCGCCAGGAACTGGAGGACCAAACTTCCCGTGGTGGGATCTATGTACATGACCTTAACTCCGAGCGGATGCGGGGGTCCCGACTCTACAAGGTAACGACAACGTAACGAGCCGGGAACGTTTGGGTAGTGAGCTAAGGCACAACCCATGCCGCCTCGGGTGAGGCGTTTACCCCGCGATTACTCCGATCTGCTCAGGTTCTGGGCCGCCTCCTGTTGGATCCACACCGTCTTGATGTTGACGAACTCCCGCAACCCGTAGACGCTCAGCTCCCGGCCGTACCCGGACTGCTTGACCCCACCGAATGGAAGCCGGGGATCGGAAGCGACCATCGCATTGATGAACACCATTCCGGCCTCCAGCTCCGCAATGAAGCGGCTCCGCTCGCGTGCGTCCCTGGTCCAAGCGCTGGCACCGAGACCAAAGGGCGAGTCATTGGCGATGCCGATGGCTTCGTCGATGTCCCGCGCCCGGAAGAGCAAGGCCACCGGCCCGAAGATCTCATCGCGATAGGCCGGCGAGTCCTCAGTGACTCCGGTCAGCACCCCGGGCGCGAAGTAGTAGCCCGGACGGTCGAGGGCATGGCCGCCGGTCAGGAGCCGCGCGCCGGCACGCACCGACTGTTCGACCTGTTCGGTGAGGGTCTTGACCTGGGCCTCGTTCGCCAGCGGCCCCACGTCGGTCGCCGGGTCCATGGGATCGCCAACTACGAGCGCTTCCATCCCGGCCACCAGCCGGCGCTCGAACTCGTCCGCGATCGACTCGGCCACGATGAAGCGCTTGGCGGCGATGCACGACTGTCCATTGTTGATGGTTCGGGCCCTGACCGCGGTTCGTACGGCCGCCTCGAGGTCTGCGCTGGCCATCACGATGAAGGGGTCGCTGCCGCCCAGCTCGAGGACCGTCTTTTTGATCTCCTTCCCGGCCGAGCTGGCCACGTTGCTGCCCGCCCCCATACTGCCAGTCAGAGTTACCGCCGCAACCCGGGGATCCTCGATGACCCGGCGTACCCGCTCGGTGTCGATCAGGAGGGTCTGAAAGCAGCCCTCGGCAAAGCCGGCACGGCGGAAGATGTCCTCGATGGCAAGGGCGCACTGCGGCACGTTCGACGCATGCTTGAGCAATCCTACGTTCCCGGCGGCCAGCGCTGGAGCTGCGAACCGGAATACCTGCCAAAAGGGGAAGTTCCACGGCATCACTGCCAGGATGGGACCGATCGGCTGGTAGGCGATGAACGTCTGCGCCGCCCCGGTCTCTACCTTCTCATCGGCCAGAAATCGCTCCGCGTTCTCCGCGTAGTAGCGGCAGCCCCAGGCACACTTGGCGGCTTCTTCCACGGCCGCCTTCAGGGTCTTGCCCATCTCGGTAACCATGAGGCGCCCGAACTCCTGCTTCTCGCTCTCCAGAATCTCGGCTGCGCGCAGGAGCATCCCGGTACGCTCCCGAATAGGCGTCCGCCGTTGCCGGGCATATGCATCGGCCGCACACTGGAGCCGGGCATCCAGCTCCTGATCGGAGATAGGGCGAAAGGTGCGAATCGTCTGACCGGTTGCCGGATTGATGCTGGCGATTGTCATGCGGGGGAACACCTTTCGTTTTGTACGGCCATTTGGCGCCGCCGAGACTGCCGGCACCGCTTCGAAGTATGGCGTGCCGACCACCACTCCGGCAAACCGCCTGCCTAGCACGATCGGCCTGAATGCCGCCACATTCTAGCAGGTAAATGCCATGAACCCAGTTCACACCTTACTCCGCCAGAGCATCGACTACGCCGGCCTGTTCCCTCCGGCTGGGCTGGGCATGAGCGCAGCCGTCGACAACTATTCCCGCTACCGGGCCGGCCCGGAAGCCTGGGCCCTTGGTCGGTTCATCGTGCCGGCAACCCGGTTGGCCGAATTCGAGGAGGCGGCCGGCGAGCGCTCCTCCCAGGGAGCCGGAGGCCCATGGCGGCTGAGCGCGTTGGTGGGGCCGGACCTTGCCGGTGACCTGAACAAGATCGCCGACTTCCAACGGCGCCATCCGGGCACGGCCCCGGGAATGACGGTGGATACCATCGAGGCGAAAGCCGACGGGGTGAATGCGATTCAGGAAACGATGCGCAGCGTGCCAGGCCGGCTCCAGGTTTACTTCGAGCTGCCCATCGAGGGTGACCCCATCGATCTCCTGGCCACTCTTGCCCGGGTTGGCGCACGCGCCAAGGTCCGTACCGGCGGTGTCACCCCCCAGTCATTCCCTTCTACGGTAAGTCTCGCCCGGTTCATTCACGCGTGCGTACGAGCGAAGGTGCCGTTCAAGGCGACCGCCGGCTTACACCATGCCCTAAGGGCCGAGTACCGGCTCACGTACGAGGAGGACAGCGACACAGGCGCGATGTTCGGCTTTCTCAACCTGTTCCTGGCAACCGCCCTGGCCCGGAATGGCATGGCCGAGGCCCATACCTGCGAGATTCTGGAAGAGTCGTCGGCAGCAGCCTTCCGGATAGACGACGGCGCGATAAGCTGGCGGGACCAGCGATTTGACCCGAACCGATTGGGACGGGCGCGGGAGTCGATAGTATCGTTTGGTTCCTGCTCCTTCACCGAGCCCATAGACGAGCTTCAATCCCTTCACTGGCTCGAGCCCAAAGTGCACCAAGCGTGAACCAGACTCATGATCCGGCGCGCATCTCCTGGGTGAGCTCTGCCCAGGGCCATACTGACTTCCCTATTCAGAACCTGCCTTATGGCGTCTTCCGGCGGCGCGGCGCCGAAAGCTTTCGGGCGGTAGGGGTCGCGATTGGAGACGAGATTCTCGATATCGGGGCCGCCCGTGCTGCCGGCGGTCTGACCGGACGGGCTGCAGTGGCAGCTCAGGCGTGCACCACGCCAACGCTCAACGCGCTGATGGCACTTGGGCCGGATCATTGGTCCGCCTTACGGTCTGAGGTCAGCGCCCTCCTCGCATCCGACTCGCCGGCGTACCGGGCAGACCGCGACATCGGGCGGCGCATCCTGGTCCCCATGAGCGAGGCTGAGCTGTTCCTGCCCTCCCAGGTCGGTGACTACAGCGATTTCTACGCTTCGGTGTACCACGCCACCAATGTCGGCAGCATGTTCCGGCCCGAGAACCCGCTGCTACCGAATTACAAGTGGGTGCCTATCGGGTATCATGGACGTGCCTCGTCCATCGTGGTGAGCGGAACCCCGGTGCGCCGACCCTGCGGCCAGATCAAGGAGACGGATGCCGAATCTCCGGTCTTCAAGCCGACACGATCGCTGGACTATGAGATGGAGCTGGGATGTTTTGTAGGGACTGGAAATCCCCTGGGTCAGCCGGTGACCATCGACCAGGCGGAGAAGCATCTCTTCGGCTTATGCCTGGTGAACGACTGGTCAGCTCGCGACATCCAGAGCTGGGAATACCAGCCGCTGGGCCCGTTCCTCTCCAAGAGCTTTGCTACCACGGTCTCGCCCTGGGTGGTGAGCCTGGAAGCATTGGAGCCTTACCGGGTCCCGGCCTTCGACCGTCCACCAGGAGATCCCGCACCACTCCCCTACCTGGACTCGCCGGACACCCGAAGTCGGGGCGGTCTCGACCTGGGTGTCGAGGTGTACCTGGCCACGGCCCGGATGCGCGCGGAAAACCTCCCGCCGCTCCGGCTAAGTCGGGGCAGCGCTGCCGACCTCTACTGGACCCTGGGGCAGATGTTCACCCACCACGCCAGCAATGGGTGCAATCTCAAGCCGGGCGACCTCTTCGCCACTGGTACGATCTCCGGGCTGGCGAAGGACTCGCGGGGCTGCATGCTGGAGCTCACCTGGCGAGGGAGCGAGCCCCTAGCGCTTCCGACCGGGGAGACCCGCAAGTTCCTCGAGGATGGAGACGAGGTGATCCTGCGGGCCTCGTGCGAGCGCCAGGGCGCTGCCCGGATCGGATTCGGCGAGTGCCGGGGGATAGTGCTTCCGGCTTAGTCAGCGCTTTTCGATGATTCTCGACAACAGCTGCTGAGCGTAATCCTTGTCCCACTCGGCCAAGTTCTTGCGCGCGCTGACCTCGACCCGGGTCGTCGTCGAGCTCTTCCGCTCCAAGTCGATGGTTACATCGAGGTCGCCCTTCTTGCCTTTGAATGAGCGCTTGTCACCGCCGTTCTGGACGACGGACTCGTCGGGAACAATCGCCTCCTCGTTCATGACCGCCTGGGCCCGCGTGGCGACCCGATCGATCGAGCCATCCACCATCGACTCCGCCCCGCGGGTGGTGAGATAGATACCCGCGCCGGCACCGGCGGCCGCCGCTGCCGCCACGCATCCCGCCACCGGGAGAATGAGCGCGAACGCCAGGGCCCATTTAACCGGCGCTATCGACTTGATCGTCATATTCGTGACCTCCGACTCCGGTGGAAAGAAACCGTATGCACGGACAGCGCCTCAGTTTAGGTGCACAGTCCGAGGTTCTCCACCGTCTGGATCACCAATCCGCCGTAATCCCCGTCAACCCGCCTTCCTTCCCGGTGCGCCGGGCTCCATTATTCAGCAATCCGAACTCCAGCCGAGGCCTGCGTGACGCAGTTCCTGAAGACCACTCAGATCGCGATCGACGGGGCCAAGACACTGCCCCGGCGGTACTACGTCGAGCCCGGGATCTTTGCCGAGGAGCATGAGCGGATCTTCACCCGACGCTGGCTTTGCGTAGGCCGGGAAGACCGGATCCCGTCGCCAGGCGACTACTTCCTCCAGCCTGTCGGGAAAGAGAGCATCATCATCCTGCGCGATCGGGCGGGAACTCTTCAAGCCTACTACAACGTCTGCCGTCACCGGGGCACCCGTCTATGCGAGGAACATAGCGGCCGGTTCTCCGAGACGATTCAGTGCCCTTACCACGCGTGGACCTACGCTCTTGACGGTCGCCTGATCGGAGCCCCTTCGTCAGGAGACATCGAAGGGTTCAGTAAAGCGGACTACCCACTCCACGGCGTGGCAGTTCAGAGCTGGGAAGGATTTCTCTTTGTCAACCTGGACCGGGAACCGGAGCCGTTCGCCAAGGCGTTCGAGCGGCTGGTAGGGCGGTTCACCCGCTTCAACCTGCCCAATCTGGCCGCGGCCCGTACCGTCGAGTACGACGTCCGGGCCAATTGGAAGCTGCTGTTCCAGAATTATTCTGAATGCTATCACTGCGGCCCGGTGCATCCTCCTCTGGCCAGGCTGACTCCTCCGACCAGCGGGGAGAACGACCTGACCGAGGGTCCCTTTACCGGCGGATTCATGGTCATCAACGAGGGGCATCAGAGCCTGACGATGACCGGGCGATCCTGCGGCCTCATGGTGGGCGATCTGCCCGACGAGGATCTGAACCGGGTCTACTACTACGCGATATTTCCCAACATGCTTCTGAGCCTGCATCCGGACTACGTGATGTACCATACGCTGTGGCCGGAGGCACCTGACCGTACCCGGATTTTTTGCTCCTGGCTTTTCCATCCAGATACGCTGACCGATCCGTCCTGGAATCCCGAAGACGGGATTCAGTTCTGGGACATGACCAACCGGCAGGATTGGCACATCTGCGAGCAGAGCCAGCTTGGCGTCCAGTCGCGAGTGTATCAGCCGGGGCCCTACTCCAAACGGGAAGCTCTATCGGTACAGTTTGACCGGGAGGTGCTGAAGGCGCTGGGGTAGTTACTTCTGCATCTCCTCCAGAATCCCCATATGCAGTCGCAGCCCGAACTCGAGATTCTCCAGCGAGATCCTCTCGTCGTTCCCGTGGACCCCACGCCGGATTTCCTCCAGCTCTACCAGGTAGGGATCGATCCCGTAGCAGATGATTCCTGCGCTCGCGTAGAGCGGCCGGTCTGAAGCCCCGGTACCCACCGCGGTCGCGAATGGCACTCCCGGAACCAGGCGGCTCGCGGTACGCTCGATGGCCCGGGCGAGCTCGGTGTCGAGCGGCGCCGAGAACCGGCGCGGTATGTCGCCGATGAGCGACAAGGTGACGCTGGTGTCCGCAATTACCCGGAGAAGCTCCCGGCGGAAGGATAGGGTGTCCTGGTCCGGCAGGAGCCGGATATCGAGCTCGGCCGACGCCTCGGCAGGAATCGTGTTGGTCTTGTTCGAACCCACCAGCACGGTCGGAGAGATCGTGTTTCGCAGGAGGGCGTTGCGTTCGGGCTCGCTCAGCAGCCAGGCGCGGCCTCCAGGTGATCTGAGAGCTGCCGCAGCATCCTCCAGCCAACGGCGATGTTGGCCGGTTTCAGCCTTCGCCTGAGCCTTGAAAAACCGGTCCACCGCGGGCGTGAGTCTCACCGGCGTCTCCCAGGCAGCGATCCGCGCCAGCACACGCGCGAGGTGAGGCACCGGGTTGTTCGGGGTCGGTACCGAGCCATGGGAGGACTTGCCCTTCACGACCAGCTTCTGCCAATAGACCTGCTTCTCGCCCACTCCCACGCCAAACCAGCGCACCTTTCCCTTCTCGACCCGTACATCGCCCCCTTCGGTAAGGAGATACTCCACATCGGCGAGGAGATCCCGGTGGCGCTCGACGAAGATCCTGGCCCCGAGCCCGTCCGACTCCTCATCGGCGTTCCCGATGAAGACCAGGTCTCGATTGAGCGGCATGCCGGAGCGTTTGATGGCGATGAGCGTCATCAACTCCATGACGCCCTGCCCCTTCATGTCCAAGGCACCACGCCCCCAGACATATCCATCCTTGATCAGGCCGGCGAACGGATCCACCGACCAGAACTGACGGGACACAGGGACCACGTCCATATGGTGGACCAGCGCGATCGCCTTTCCCGACCCCGTGCCCTTCAGCCGGGCGTAGAAATTGGCTCGTCCCGGACCCAGCTCGGCAGTATCGAGGATCTGGCCCTCGATCCCCTCCTTCGCCAGGACGTCCTTGAGCCATCGGGCCGTGGCCAGCTCGTTTCCGGGGGGATTACTCGTGTTGATCCGGAGATACTCGGAGAGCCGCTGAGCGGTCTCCTCCCCCAGGCGGGCGTAGTCGATGGCGGGTTTCTGCGCCGCTGTTGGGACGGAGATGGCGGCCAGGAGTGCAGCGACGCCCGCAAGCTGACGAACGGTGCGCATCATCGGATCTCCCCATTCCAGGTGGTTGAGTTGTGGCTCATGCCCGTCTCCAGCGGCCCCGCCAATACACCAGCGCGCCGGCCGCAACCAGCAGGATGGTGAGACCCGCGACCTTGGTGACGGCCAAAACCTTGTGCGGCTCGTCCTCCGCCGGGATCAACGCGAGCGCGATTGAGATCACCGTGGTGGTGAAGCCCAGCGCCGCCAGCCCGATGGCCACCGGGCTGCCGCCGGGCACCCGGATGACCTCGGGGCCGGCGGGCTCCCGCTGCAGCCGGATCATCGAAGCGAACATGAACAGGTAGGGGATGAAGTAGGAAATGATCGCCATACTCACGAGCACATCGTAGGCGCCTTTGACGGTCGTCCCCGCCTGCCCCAGGAATATGAATACGGCTGCGATTCCCGCCTGGGCCAGGAGACTCACGTGCGGCGAGCCGTACCTGGGATGCAGCCGGCCAAAGGCAGGGGGAAGAAAGCGGTCGATCCCGGCCACAAAGGGGAGTCGGCCTCCGGCCGCGAACCAGGCTCCGGCTTGACCCAACCCGCCCATCACCAGCAGGGCCGCCACCGGGGCCACCAGCCAACCCAGCCCCAGCCTGGCACTCGCCCGCTCGATGGCCCGCATGAAACCCTGAAGGTTCACAATCTCGGACTGCGGCAGGGCGACCAGCATGGCGACGGTACCGAGAACATACAGCGCGGTGATCAGCACGCCGGCGAGCAGCAACGCACGGGGGATGTTCCGTCGAGCGTCGCGGATCTCTTCACCCAGCATCGAAGCGCTCTCCAGCCCACTGAGAGAGAACGCGATGGTGGACCAGAAGACAATGTCCTTGAGCCGGGTGCTTGGCACCATCGCGTGCGCCGTGAATGACGTCGCGGAGCCAAAGCGGAGCCAGGCGCCGAGTCCAAGTCCCATGAGAAAGAGGCCCGGCAGCCAAAGCCCGATGGCTCCCAGGTTGTGAAGCCACTTACCCACCGCCAGCCCACGCACATTGAGCCCCGCGGCCAGCGCGAGCGCGAGAAGAGAGAAGGTGATGAAGTAGAGGGGGCTCTCCCCGAGCTGCTGCCATTTGGCTCCGCCGATGAAGAGCGCGGCCGCCGCCGTGAAGTAAAACAGCCCGGGGAAGTACGGCAGGTTGCAGGTCCAATAGGTCCAGCCGGTGATGAAGCCGGCGAAATCACCGAAGGCCCGCTTGCTCCAGACATAACAGCCGCCTTCGTTCGGGTACCGGGACGAGAGCTCCAGGACGGTGAACATGAGCGGGACGTAAAAGGCGAGACACGCCATCAGCCATATAACCACTGCGCTGGGGCCTGCAGAGGCGGCGGTGCCGATCCAGCGCACCGTGAAGCCCGTGACCAGATAGAAGAGCAGCAGGTCCCGGAACCCCATGGCACGGTGCAAACGCACCGGAGGATCCGTCACACCATGTAGTTTCGCGGCGGGTTCACCTGGTGGAGAATGGGGCGGTCGATCCGGAATGCCTCGAGATCGTGTTCCGTGCGGCGATCAACCGCGAGCTCCGCCAGAATCCGCCCGATGAGCGAGGAGAATTTGAAGCCGTGGCCGCCGCCGATGGCCACCAGGGCGTTCGGGTGATTGGGAACGAAGTCGATGACGAAATCCCGGTCGGGCGTCAACGTATAGAGGCAGGTCTTGGTATAGATGATCGGCCCCAACGCAGTGGGGAGGTACTTGGCAAGGAACTCTTTCACCCGGGTGAGAGCATCGAGGTCGGGATCGAATGTCCTCGTATCCACGGTCACTTCCTTCCCACCCGCGTCCTGCCCGACCTTGGGGCCGGGCTCGCCGAAGACCGGAAAACCATAGAAGCAGGGATCGTCCATCCAGATCCACACCGGGAAGCGCTCGGGCTGAAAATCTGGAAGGCGTGGACTGGCGAAGTAGGTGACCTGCTCCTGGGTAACCGTGAGCGGCAGCTGAAGCCCGAACGGAGAGAGCGCGTGGTTGGACCAGGAGCCGGCCGCGATGATGAGATGTCGGCAGCGGTAGCGCTCGCCGCCCGCTTCCACCTCGATCTCGCCCTTACCCGGTCTGATCCCACCCACCGGCGCATGCTCCCGAAGAGTGGCGCCGTGCGCCCGGGCCAGCCGCTGGTGGGCCGCGTTGCCGCGCGCAGCCATGGCAATTCCGCTCTCGGACTGGAAAAGCCCTCGGATGTCCTCGGTCAGTCGGAAGGGAGGCCAGCGCCGCATGATCTCGTCCGCATCGAGCGTCTCATACGACACCCCAGCCGCATCCATGCTGCCCGCGTAGTTGGCGAGCGGGATCGCGCTCACCTGGTGGGCGAAGTCCAGCCCACCGGTCCGGAGGATGAGTGTCTCGCCCGCCTCGCGCTCCACCTCCGCCCAGGCGCGAAAGGCGTGCTTGGCCAGCTCCACGTAGCCCGGCGTATGGTAGGAAAGCCGGATGATGCGGGAATGGTCCTGCGATTCTCCCCTGACGTGTCCCAGCTCGAACTGTTCCAACCCCAGCACCTCGGCACCCGCGCGGCGCGAGAGCCAGTACGCCGCGGCGCTACCGAACCCACCGAGGCCGAGAACGATGTATTCGTATTCTCGCTTCATACGACAGGTAAGAGGTAAGAAGTGAGAGGTAAGAGGGGAACTTCCTGTCCTCTCACCTCTCACCTCTCACTTCTCACCTCTTAGCTGGTCATCTCCCAGCTTCTCTCCCACGTAGCGCCGGATGTCCAGACTCGCGCTTTCCATTGGCGCGTAGTAGCCGGACTGAAACATCCGTGACTGCATGCCGCGCT
>JAXDMF010000184.1:0-4097 GCA_034666205.1 Gemmatimonadales bacterium | reverse complement strand
GGCGAGCTCTACAACTACCCGAGCCTCTATCAGGAGCTGATCGCCAGAGGTCACCGGTTCAGCACCAAGACCGACACCGAGGTGCTGGTCCACCTCTACGAGGAGTATGGAGAGGGACTGGTCGCGCGGCTCCGGGGGATGTTCGCCTTTGCGCTCTGGGACCGGCCGCGTCGCCGGCTCCTGCTAGCCCGGGATCACTTCGGGCAGAAGCCGCTGTTTTACACCGAATCCGGCGGGCAGCTCACCTTCGCCTCCGAGATCAAGGCGTTGCTGGCGGACGATCCGTCACTGGCTGAAATGTCGCCCCGGGCGCTGGACCAGTATCTCACCATGCGGTTCGTACATCCGCCGGAGACGTTTTTTGCTCGGGTGCGCCAGCTCCCAGCGGCTCACTTTCTGGTGTGGGAGAACAATCGCGCCCGGATCGAGCGCTACTGGAACCTGTCGTACGGGCCGAAGTGGTCCTATTCCGAGGCAGAGACGCTGGAGCGGATCGACGCTCTGCTGGCCGAGACGGTCAAGCTGCACCTGTTGAGCGACGTCCCCGTTGGGGCGTTCCTGAGCGGCGGCCTCGATTCAACACTGATCGCCTCCTACGCCGCCAGGACGCTGGGCTCCGAGCTCCGCACCTTCTCGATGGGCATTCCGTATCGCGATCTGAACGAGCTGCCGTATGCGGCGGCGGTGGCCCAGCGCTACGGCACCCAGCACTTTGCCGAGGAAGTCACCCCCAGCGTGGTGGACGATCTGCCGAGGCTCGTCTCGGCACTCGATGAGCCGGCCGATCCGCTCTCCATCTGCTTGCTCCATCTCGCGCGGATGACGGCGCGGCATGTGAAGGTCGTGCTCGGGGGCGACGGGGGCGACGAGCTCTTCGGTGGCTACGACCGGTACGCGGCTGACCGCTGGCTCGATCGATACGGCGCGGTGCCGGAAGTGGTCCGCAACCTGGTCGCCGAGCAAGTGCTCAAACGCCTGCCGGATCAGTTCACCTTCAAGAGCGTCACCCACAAGCTCAGGTGGGTGGACCTCATGGCCCGAAAGACCGGCGGCGAGCGCTACTCCGAGAGTCTCCAGTTCTTCTGGTTCAACGAGGCACACCGGGCGGAGCTGTATGCGCCGGGATTCCGGCAGCAGCTGCTGGGTAGCCGGCCCGACGCCTGCCTGCTGGATCTGTACGCCGCTCCGAATGCAGAAGAGCCGATGGACCGGATGATGTACGTCGATTCGATGTCACGCTTGCCCGGCCAGTCGCTCACCATCCTCGACCGGGCCACGATGGCGTACAGCCTCGAGTCCCGCTCGCCGTTCCTGGACCCGCGCTTCGCCGAGTTCATGGCCCGAGTTCCCACCTCGATGAAGATCAAGGGTCGGAGGCTGCGCTATCTCGAGCGCCGGTTGGGCGAGCGGTACCTGCCACCGGAAGTGTTGGCCCGGAAGAAGCAGGGTTTCGCCTCGCCGCTGATGTATATCCTCGAGGGGGAAGTGCGGGCCCTCGCGCCCCGTTTGCTGGAGAACAGCGAGCTGGTCCGGGCGGGCTATCTCCAGGGAGCGCGGGTGAAGCAGCTGGTGGACGAGCATCTCGCTCGCCGGTACGATCACGGCAACCGCATCTGGCTTTTGCTCAGCGCCGAGGTCTGGTACCGGCGGTATATCGCGGGCCGCTCAGTGGCCGACCTCGAGATGGAGCTGGCCGATCGGATGTCCGAGGCGGCACCGGCCGAGCTGGCCCGGAGTGCCTCGTGAGCGCGACGGCCGAGTTGGTCGGCGAGAACACCGCCGCTCAACTGCTGCTCTCCTCGTACGATTGGGAACGCGACCGGGAGACCATTCTCCTGGGCGACGCCATCCAGCGATTCCGGGACGTGAACGGGTATGTTGGTCTCCCGATTCCCGCCAAGCCGCATTTCCTCAAGCTCTTTCGCAAGCTGATCAACGGCTCGCGGCCACCGGAGCACATTTATCTGGTGCACGATGCGTCGCATGTGCTCACCGGAACCACCTTCACCCACGATGAGCCACAGCTCGTGCTTCTGGCCGGCGAAGCGGCGGAGCAAGGGCTCTACTTCGCGTCGAGGGGAGTGCCGAAGGCGGTGGGCTGGGCCCTATTCTACGGCGGGGCATTGGTGGAATGCGCCCGTCGCATCGCCTCCTTCCGGCAGGTGGGGCGGGGAATCCGGGTCGGCATTTTCAACCGGGCGTACGACTACGCCCGCCGTACCGGGCTGACCAATCTGTTCGATATTCCGGTGGAGGAGCTGTGGTCGGTGCCGCTGGCCGAGGCTCGCCGGCGTCTGGGCATGCCGGACGCAGGTATGGCGAGGGAGTTCTATCCGGAGATCACCCTGGATCCCGCCACGGCGGCGGCTATCCGGACCGAGTGGAAGGGTTTCGGGGTCACGCGGTAGGTCCGCCAGTGCCCCTCCAGCCCGCCGCCCTGGTCCGCGGCGGGTGGCTGAAGTGAGCCAGAGCATTGACAATCCCAAATACAATGCAGGAGATTGCACTTAGCACGGTGGCTGGTCCGGGCGCCGACGTGGGTCCGCGACCGCGTCTCCTGCCCGGGCCGATTTTGTTTCTATGACGTAAGCCAAAGAGAGCTAATGACATGACTCTGGCCGGTGCGGTCGCTCGACGAGTTCGACCCAACCTGACCTGGCTCGTGTGCCTTGCGCTCGGTGGCTGTGGTGGCAGCGAGCCTGGGCTAACCTCGGAAGCCCCGCTGACCCCGGGGGATCCGGTGACTGCTCCGAATGACTCGCTCCCCCCGTCCCCAGGAGGTCCCCAGGACTCGGTGGTGCCGCCGCCCGACTCGCAGCCGCCGTCCGACTCCACGGTTCCGCCGCCAGATTCGAGCGGTACAGGCGGCCCGGTAGTCCCTCCCACCCACGTCGGCATTCCCTTAGGTCCCTATCACCTGCCGCCCGAGTCTTATGGGGCAGGGTTCACTGGCGCTCTCCTGGCCGCCCGTCCCGACAGCCTACTCATCGACCTTCAGGCCGCCAGGAAAGCCAGTGCGCGTATTCTCATCAGCCTGGTGGGCAGCGAGTCACGACTCCTTGGTTCGGACGGCCACTTCAGCCTCGCAGTATGGAAGCGGCGGGTCGACCGGTTTCGCGGGGTCGACATCTCGTCTTACATCGAGGACGGAACCATCATCGGCCACTACATCATGGACGAGCCCCACGATCCGACCAACTGGGGTGGCCAGGTGGTTTCTCATTCCGACATCGACGAGATGGCCCGCTACAGCAAGGAGCTATGGCCAGCCATGGCGACCATCATCCGGGGCAAGCCGGACTACCTCAAGGGCTACCAGTACAAATACCTCGACGCCGCCTGGATGCAGTACACCGTCCGGTTCGGCTCGATCGAGAACTTCATCAGCAGCAATGTTCAAGACGCCAAGGCGTCCGGCCTGGCACTGGTCGCGGGCCTCAACGTGATCAACGGCGGCAGCAGCAGCAGCGGCATCCCGGGCACCAGCACAGGCAAGTACGGGATGAGTGCCAGCGAGCTCAAGACATGGGGCGGCGCACTTCTGGCGGAACCGTACACCTGCGCATTTATCGTGTGGGAGTACGACGAGAAGTACTTCTCGCGACCTGCAATCAAGGCCGCGTTCGATGACCTGGGGCAGAAAGCGCGGAGCTACCCGAAGAAAGCCTGTCGGCCGTAACCCGGCGGAGCCAACGGCGTGGGTGAGATTCGAACTCACGGAACGGTTTCCCGTTCGGCGGTTTTCAAGACCGCTGCATTCAACCACTCTGCCACCACGCCCGGAGCCTGAAAGCTCCTAAGAACCCCGCCGTCAGGCAAGCGTCCAGCGGTGCGCCCGCGCCCCCCGCGCTTGAGAGTGTCCGCTCACCCGCAAGTCCGTAACTTCGGGCCGAATGGCCCGGCATAGCTCGGGGACGCGTCCCCGGCGAGTTGGATCGCAACCTCCCGAGTTGCTACAGCAACGACCTGAGCTCCAATCGCGACCATCTCCGGTCGCCGCGCAACGTCCTCCGCTCCACACGCGCCACCAAAATTCCAAACGCGACGGCATCGGGTCCCATCGCGACCATCTCTGGTCGACCCGCAACGTCCCAAAC